>NZ_BSRG01000005.1 GCF_040363165.1 Thermus sp. LT1-2-5
CCGCAGGGTCCCGGGAGAGTAGGTCGGTGCGGGGGATTTTTCCCATGCGGGAGTAGCTCAGTCGGTAGAGCACGACCTTGCCAAGGTCGGGGTCGCGGGTTCAAGTCCCGTCTCCCGCTCCAACCTCACCCCCAGGTTATAGAACCTGGGGGTTTGTCTTTTTGTCCCCCTTAGGGCAGGGCGGGTGTAGTATAGTGGCCCAAAGGGGGCAGAATGAAGCTACTGGATAACCACGGGCGTATCCTCAAGGACCTGCGCATCTCCGTCACCCCCCGGTGCAACCTGCACTGCCTTTACTGCCACCCCTTGGGCCTCGAGGTCCGCGAACCCCCGGGCACCCTCACCGTGGAGGAGGTGGACCACTTCCTGGAAGCGGCCTCCCTGCTGGGGCTTTCCGCCGTGCGCTTCACGGGGGGCGAGCCCCTGGTGCGCAAGGAGCTTCCCGAGATGATCGCCCGGGCGCGGGCCAAGGAGGGGATTGAGGACGTGGCCATCACCACCAACGGCCTCCTCTTCCCCAAGCGGGCCAAGGAGCTGGTGGCGGCGGGGCTCAACCGGGTGAACATCTCCCTGGACGCCATCACCCCCGAGGTCTTCACCCGCATCACCCGGGGGGGCAAGGTGGAGCGCGTCCTGGAGGCCATAGAAACCGCCTTGGAACTGGGGCTTCACCCGGTGAAGCTCAATGCCGTGGTCATCCGGGGGATGAACGAGGAGGAGGTGGTGCCCCTGGCCGCCTTGTCCCTGGAGCGGCCTTTGCACGTGCGCTTCATCGAGTACATGCACCTGGACAACTCCGACCCCGAGGAGTATCGCCGCCGTTTCGTGAGCGGGAAGGAAACCCGGGCCCGTATAGAGGCGGTCTACGGGGCCTTGGAGCCCGTGCCCCACGACCCCTCCTCCCCCGCCCGGGTCTTCAAGATCCCGGGGGCCCAAGGCACCCTCGGCTTCATCAACCCCGTGACCGAGCCCTTCTGCTCCCACTGCTCCCGCCTTCGCCTCACCTCGGACAAAAAGCTTAGGCCCTGCCTCCTCACCGACCTGGAGATGGACATCGCCTGGGCCTTTGCCGCGGGAAACCCGGTGGAGGCCCTCATTGACGCTATCCTCATCGCCACCAACCGCAAGCCCGCCTTCGGCAACACCCTGCCCACCCTGCGGAAGCGGGTCATGCTGGGGATCGGCGGATAGCCAAGGAGGTGGCGAGAACCACCAAAAAGGCCCCCAGGAGCCCCGCAAGCCCCAGGCGCTCCCCCAGGAGCAAGAAGGCGAAAAGGGTGGCCCACACCGGCTCCAGGGTGTAGAGGATAGCCGCCTGGGGCGCAGGGACGCGGCGCTGCCCCCAGGTCTGGAGCCAGGTGGTGAGGGCGGTGGCCACCACCCCCAGGTAAAGCACCGCCCCCCAGGGCACCCCCTCCAGGCGCACCCCTTCCCCCAAGGCCCAAGGAAGGGCCAAAAGAGCGGTGCCCAGGACCTGGACAGCGGTGAGGGGCAAGGAGGGGTAGGCCTTAGCGTGGACCTCGAGGCGCACAATGTACAGGGCGTAGGTCAGGGCGGTGAGGAGGGTCCAAAGGTCCCCCACGTTGAGGGGCGGCTGTTCAGGATCGTAGGAAAGGAGACCCACCCCCAAGAGGGCGAGGACGGCGGCCAGCCATACCCCCCGCACCCGGCGCCCGGCCAGGTGTAGGAGAAGGGGAACTAGGACCACGTTTAACGCGGTGATGAAGGCGCTCCGGCTCGCCGAGGTGTAGAGGAGGCCCACCGCCTGGGAGGCGTAGCCCAAAAGAAGCCAGAGGGCAAGTTCCAACCCCGGGCCAAAGATGCCTTTGGGCAGGCGCAGGGCGAAGGGTAGGAAGAAGGCGCTGGCTACCAGGAAGCGGAGGAGCACGAGAAGGCTTGGGGCCATCTCCCCCACCGCCCCCTTCACCACCACGAAGGTGGTGCCCCAGATGAGGGTGAGGAGGTTAAGGGCAAGGAGGCCCGCGGCCAGGCCGCGCATGGCCTAAAGTGTATAGCATGACGCCCGCGCCAAGCGAGGTGCGCCAAGCCCTCCTAGAGCGCCTCCTCGCCCATCTGCACCACCCAGACCCCGATTACCAGGCCCTCCTCCAGGACTACCCCAGGCGGGGTGGGAAGATGCTTCGGGGCCTCCTCGTCTACTACAGCGGCCTCGCCCACGGGGCGGGCGAGGAGAGCGCCCTCCGCGCCGCCACCGCCTTGGAGCTCTTTCAAAACTGGGTCCTAATCCACGACGACATTGAGGACGGCTCCGAGGAACGTCGGGGCCGCCCGGCCCTGCACCGCCTCTACCCCACGCCCCTCGCTCTCAACGCCGGGGACGCCCTCCACGCCGAGATGTGGGGGCTTTTGCTGGAGGGGCTGGAGCGGGGGCTTTGGGACGGAAGGGTCCTCCGGGAGTTCCACGAGGTGGTGCGCCGCACCGCCTACGGCCAGCACCTGGACCTCTCCTGGACCCTGGCGGGGCGCCTGGACCTCACCCCGGAGGACTACCTGCGCATGGTGGCCCACAAGGCCGCCTACTACACCGCCGTGGCCCCCTTGCGCCTAGGGGCGCTCCTTGCGGGCCAGGACCCCCCTGGGGCCTATGAGGAAGGGGGGATCAAGCTCGGGGTGGCCTTCCAGATCGTGGACGACGTTTTGAACCTGGAAGGGGACGAGGCCTACGGCAAGGAGCTGGCCGGGGACCTCTACGAGGGCAAACGCACCCTGATCCTCCTCCGCTTCCTCCAGGGGGCAAGCCCAAGGGAGAGGGAAAGGGCCGAGGCCCTTTTGCGCCTTCCCCGGGAGGAAAAACCCGAAGAGGAGGTGCGCTGGCTTTGGGAAAGGCTTCTGGCCTCGGGGGCCGTGGCCTGGGCCAAGGCGGAGGCCCGGCAGCTTTGGGAGGAAGGGTATGGGCTCCTAGCCCCCCACCTCGAGACCCTTCCCAACCTAGAGGCCCGTCGGAAGCTTGAGGGGATCCTGCGCGCCCTGGTGGAGCGCAGGGCATAATGGGGCCATGCAGGGGGTACGCTTCAAGGTGATCACGGGGAATGACCAGGATATCTTCCAGGAGAGGCTCAACCGCTTTGTGGAAGATTTGCCGGAAAACGTGGTCCTGGTGGATGTGAAGTTCTCCGTGGCCGAGGGGCCCTCTCCCCTTTTCGCCGCCTTGGTGCAGTACAAGGAAGTAGAGACGTGGAGGGAGTAGAGGCCTTCCGCTTCTTCCTGGCCCTCCAGGGGGAGGCGAGCCGGGAGGAGGTGCGGGCCCGCTTTCCCGCCCTCGCCCCTCTCCTTAGAGCTTTGGGGGAGGAGCTTGTGATCCAGGGAGAAACCTTTCGCCTAAAGCGCCCCTTGCGCCTTTCCTGGTTCGCTCCCCTTTTCCAAGCGTTCTACCCCCTCCTTCCCGAAAGGGAGCGCCCCTTGGCCCTGGAGCGGCTGGTGGAGGCCGCCTTCGCCTCGGCGGAGGCGGGGGAGGAGCTGGTGGAAGGAGAGGGCCTCCTAAGGGCGGCCCGGGCCTTCCAGGAGGGGAGCCTGGCCCTCCTCCGGCAAGACGCCAAGACCGCCCTCCACCGCTACGGGGAAAGCCTGGGCCTTCTGGAAAAGGCGGGGCTTCCCTTTCCCGCAAGCGCCCTGGCCCTTTTGGCCCTGGCCCAGGAGGCCTTCCGCCCCGGGGGCAAGGGCAAGGAAACCGCCAAGAAGGCCCTGGAGCGGGCAAGGACCCCCTTCGCCGAGGAGATGGTGGCCCGCCTCCTCCAGGCCACAAAGGGGGAAGGCCAGGGCCCCTAGAATGGGGGGCATGGACGGGGGGCTTGAGCGGCTTTACCTCGCCCGGCCTCGAGGCTTCTGCGCCGGGGTGGTGATGGCCATAGAGGCGGTGGAGCGCTGGGCGGAGGCGCTGAAGGGGCAGGGGGAGCTGGTGGTCTACCACGAGATCGTCCACAACCGGGTGGTGGTGGAGCGCCTCAAGGCCAAGGGGGTCCACTTCGTGGAGGACCTGGCGGAGCTAGCGGAGCTTAGGCGGCGGAGGCGGCTTGCGGGCACCCTGGTCTTCTCCGCCCACGGGCACCCCCCTGCGGTGCGCAAGGAGGCGGCGGCCATGGGCTTTACCATCCTGGACGCCACCTGCCCCCTGGTGACCAAGGTGCACACCGAGGCCCGGCGCTACGCCAAGGAAGGGTACTGGATCCTCCTGGTGGGCGACTCCGCCGACCACCAGGAGATCAAGGGCACCTACGGCGAGGCCCCAGAAAGGACCATCCTGGTGGCGGTCCACACCCACGTGGGCAAGGACCCCCGCCTGGCCGACCCCCATACGGTGGCGGTGCCGGACCCCGAAAAGGTGGTGGTCCTCACCCAGACCACCTTGAGCGTGGACGACACCCTGGCCACCATAGAGATCTTGAAGCGCCGCTTCCCCAAGCTGGTGGTACCCGCCCGCAAGGACCTCTGCTACGCCACCCAGAACCGCCAGGAGGCGGTGAAGCGCATCGCCCCCCACGTGGAGGCCTTCTTGGTCCTCACAAGCCCCCACTCCTCCAACGGCATGCGCCTTTTGGAGTTGGCGCAAAGCCTGGTGGGGCGGGCTTACCGCTTGGAGCGCCCGGAGGAGCTCCGCCCCGAGTGGCTCCTGGGGGTCAAGCGCCTTGGCCTCACCTCCGCCGCCAGCACCCCCGAGGACCTGGTGCAGGGGGTGGTGGCCCGCTTAAGGGCGGAAAACCCGGGACTGGTGGTGGTGGAGGAAGGGGAGTGGGAGCACATCGGCTTCCGGGAGCCAAGGCCCCTTTCCCCGGAGGAGGTCTTGGGTGCTTGACCTGAGGCTTTCCGTGGCCCCCATGGTGGACCGCACGGACCGCCACTTCCGCTACCTGGTGCGCCAGGTGAGCCGGGGAGTGAGGCTCTACACCGAGATGACCCTGGACCAAGGGGTCTTGCGGGGCAACCGGGAGCGCCTCCTCGCCTTCCGCCTCGAGGAGCACCCCATCGCCTTGCAGCTTGCGGGCCGGAACCCCGAGGACCTGGCGGAGGCGGCGCGGATTGGGGAAGCCTTCGGCTACGACGAGATTAACCTGAACCTAGGCTGCCCTTCAGCAAAAGCGCAAGAAGGGGGGTACGGGGCCTGCCTCCTCCGCGACCCCTTACGGGTGGCGGAGATCGTTCGGGCCATGGCCCAGGCGGTGCGGGTGCCGGTCACGGTGAAGCTTCGCCTGGGCCTCGAGGGCCAGGAAACCTATCCCGGGCTGGCCCGCCTGGTGGAGCGCCTGGCGGAGGCGGGGGCGGAGGCCTTCATCGTCCACGCCCGAAGCGCCCTCCTCACCCTTTCCACCCGGGCCAACCGGGAGATCCCCCCTTTGCGCCACGAGTGGGTCCACCGCCTCAAAGGGGACTTCCCCCACCTCCGCTTCGTGCTCAACGGGGGCCTCCGCACCCTGGAAGAGGCCCTAGCCCACCTGGGCCAGGTGGACGGGGTCATGCTGGGCCGGGCGGTCTACGAGGACCCCTTCGTCCTGGAGGCGGCGGACCAGAAGGTGTACGGCCTAGGGAGGAGGCCAAGCCGCCTCCAGGTGGCGCAGCGGATGCGGGCCTATCTGGAGGAGGAGGCGGCCAAGGGAACCCCCCCGTGGGCCGTGCTGCGGCACATGCTGGGCCTCTTCCGGGGCAGGCCCGCAGGAAAGCTTTGGCGGCGGATCCTCTCCGAGGGAAAGAGCCTGGCCGCCCTGGACCGGGCCCTACGGCTTATGGAGGAGAAGGTAGGCCAAGAGGGCGAGGAGGAAAACCCACACCCAAAGGGGCACCCGCTTCCGGTGCACCCGCTTGCCGGTTAGGGGGTCCAAGGCAGTGGGGGGGGCCATCTTGAGCCGGGTGGCCCGCTTCATGTGGGCCACCATCTTGTCCAGGTCCCCCTTGCGCTTGTAAAGGGCGGCCAGGTTCTCGTGCAGAAGGGGGTCTTCCGGGGCGAGCCTCAAGGCCTTTTGGTAGAGGTCCAAAGCCGCCTCCAGTTCGCCCCGCTCTAGGTAAAGCGTCCCCAGGTTGGTGAGGGCCCGGTGGTGTTCGGGGTCCAGGGAAAGGGCCTTTTGGAAATGGGCCTCCGCCTCCGCCCGACGGCCCTGCCGCACCGCCTCCACCCCCAAGAGCACCTCCCGCTCCGCGGCGAAGAGGGGGTCCTCCAGGACCTTGGGGTCTTCGGCCAGGAGGGCAAGGCCCCTAAGAAGCCGCTCCCGCAAGCCCTCGGGGAAGCCTTCGGCGTAGGTCTTGGCGGCGGCGTAGTCCTTGGCGCGCAGGAGGGCGAGGAAGCGCAAGAGCGCCTCCGCCTCGCCATCCCCCGCCAGGGCCCGCGCCTTGAGCTCGTCCACCATCCCGTCCATCCTAGCCGAGGGCGCGGCGGTAGACCTCGAGGTAGGCCCTGGCCGCCCTATCCCAGGAGAAGTCCTTCTCCATGCCCTTCAGGCCTAAGGCCTCGGCCCCGAGCCAAAAGAGGCGCAAGACCCCGTAGAGGAGGCCCTCGGGGTGGAAGCTCTGGAAGAGGACCCCCGTCCTGCCGTCCTCCACGGTGTCCTTCAGGCCCCCCACCGCCCGGGCCACGGGGGGGGTGCCGTAGCGCTGGGCAATCATCTGCACCAGGCCGCAGGGCTCGAAGCGGCTTGGGACCAAAAGCGCCTCCGCCCCGGCGTAGGCCAGGCGGGCCAGGGCCTCTTGGTAAGCGGAAACGAAGCGGAGCCGCCCTGGGCTTTCCCCCTCCGCCGCCCGCAGGGCCCGGGCCAGGTCCTCCTCCCCCACCCCCTGCACGTAGAGGCTGAAGCCGAGCTCCTTAAGGCGGGGCCAGGCGGCGAGGAGGAGGTCCAGGCCCTTCTGCGGGTCCAGGCGGCCGATGTAGGCCAGGATGGGGGGCTTAAGCCCCGTTTCCCGCCGGAAGGCCTCCTTGGCCAAGGCCTTGCCCCCGGGGTCTTCCCGGGAGTAGGGGGCGGGGAGGTAGGGGTCGCGGGCCGGGTCGAAGGCCTCTGGGTCCAGGCCGTTTAGGATGCCCACAAGCTTCCCCGCATGCCGGCGCAACACCCCGTCCAGGCCCATGCCGAACTCGGGGGTCTTGATCTCCTCGGCGTAGGAGGGGCTCACCGTGGTCACCCAACGGGCGAAGACGATCCCCCCTTTCATCAGGTTCACCTGCCCGTGGTACTCCAGGGCCTCCATGTGGAAGAGGCTCCAGGGAAGCCCGGTCCAGTGGAAGAAGGCGGCGGGGTCCACCAGGCCCTGGTGGGCCAGGTTGTGGATGGTGTAGACCGTGGGGGTGTAGAGGGCGAGGAGGGCGGTGGTCCAGTCGTGGGCGTGGACCAGGTCGAAGCCCCGGGCCACCTCCTTCGCCGCCAGGGCGAAGCGCAGGTAGCGCTCGGCGTCGTCCGGGTAGCCGTAGACCCGCTCCCGGTCAAACCCCTCCACCCCGAGGAGGAGGAACCGCACCCCCCCTCCCACCCGCTCCCCCAAGGGCGCCCTCGCCTCCCGGCCGGCGAAGAGGAAGCGCACCTCCCCCACCCCTTGGGCCTCCAGGCCCCGGTGCCAGGGAAGGAGGACCGCCGCCTCCACCCCCAGGGGCCTTAGGGCCTTGGGCAGGGCCCCTACCACGTCGGCAAGCCCCCCCACCTTGGCCAGGGGGTAGGCCTCGGGGGCCACCAGGAGGACCCTCATGGGGGCCACACCCCCTCGGGAAGGGGAAGGGCCCCTTGGAGGTCCTGGAGGTAGAGGTAAGCCCAGGCCTCGAGGGGCCCCTCCGCCGTGTGGACCAGGACCCGCACCCTCCGGTACTCCTCCCCTTCCTCCTCCAGGGCGTCCAGGAGGGAAAGGGCCTCCTCGGGGAGGAGGAGCACCTCGCCATAGACCCTGCCTTCCCCCGGCACCATGGCGGGGTAGGCGTAGGGCCTCCCCTCCCCCTCAGGGAGGTGGTAAAGGCGGAACCCCTCCACGTACCCCGGGACCACCCCCAAAAGCTTCCCCGCCACCCGGGCGTGGTTCCGCTCCCCCCGCTTCAAGGTGCCGTAGACGAAAACCCGCTCCACTACTCCCCCAGGAAGCGGTACCCCACCCCCACCACGGTTTCTATGAAGCGGGGGGCGTGGGGGTCGTCCTTGAGCTTCTTGCGGAGAAGCCGCACGTAGGCGTCCACCACCCGCTCCGAGCCGGCGAAGTCGGGCCCCCAGACCCTTTCCAAAAGCTCCTCCCGGGTGTAGACCCGGCCCGGGGCCTGGGCCAGGGCGAGAAGCAAGCTCATCTCCGTGGCGGAAAGCCTAAGGGGCTCCCCTTCCAGATAAGCCTGGCGTGCCTCCACATCCAGCTCCAAGGGGCCGAAGCGCCGCCTCCCCTCCTTGCCCGCGCGGCGCAGGAGGGCCTTGATGCGGGCGAGGAGCTCCTTGAGGGAAAAGGGCTTGCCCAAATAGTCGTCCGCCCCTTCCAGAAGCCCTTCCACCCGGCTGTCCTCGTCCGCCCGTCCCGTGAGCAGGAGCACGGGGAGAAGGGGGTCCAGGTCCCTCAGGGCCTTGAGGACCTCGAGGCCCTCCAGGTCCGGCAGGCCCCGGTCCAGAACCACCAGGTCGGGCTTCGTCCCCTCAAAGGCCTCCGCCAGGGCCTCCTTGCCCGTGCGGGCCCAGACCACCCGAAGCCCCTCTTTTTCCAGGAACCGCTTCACCAGTTCCCCCACCTGGGGGTCGTCCTCCACCAAGAGAATCTGCGCCATAATCCCTTTCCGAATACCTAGCGCCCCAGAACCACCACCACCCCGGGGTACTCCCCCTCGGGCAAACCCAGAAGCCGGGCCACCGCCTCATCGTAGAAGGTTTCCGCCGGATAAGCGGCAAGCCCCAGGCCCACGGCGGAAAGCAGGATCAAGCCTGCGGCGTAGCCGGCCTCCAAAAGAGCATACCGGTATCCCCGAAGGCCGAACAAGGCCTCGCTCCTTTCCGGGACCAGGGTCAAGGCGAGCAGGGCCGCCGCCTTCTCCGGGGAAAGCCCCAAAAGCGCCTCGGCCCAGGCCCCAGGCTCCGCCTTGTGGGAAAGCTGGAAAAGCTGGTGCTCCTTGGGGAAGTAGTGGTAGACCCCGGGAAAGACCCCCTCCACCTTGAGGGCCACCAGGTAGGCCTCCACGGGGTAGGCCTCCCCGGCGGAGGGGAAGCCCCTTAGCCCCTCCCGCTCCGCCAGGGGAAGGAGGAGCTGGGAAAGGTCGTTGAGGGTGAGGGCGGCCCCCACCTCGGGCAGCGCGGGCTTGAGGTGGGCCAGGGCGCGGAAGAGGGGCGGGCCCCCTTCGCGCCGCCCGGGGGGAAGGGCCTGGGTTTCCAGGGGGTTGGCGTAGACCTTGGCCTTGGGCTTGCGCTTGAGGGGTAGTTCGTCCCCTGGCTGGAGGCGGGAAAGGCGGTAGAAGAGCTTGCCGGGATGCTTCTCCATGGCTAGAAGCGGTACCCCTTGGGGACCACCACCACCCCTTCCGGGGTCACGGTGAAGCCGCGGGCCCGGTCGGCCTCGAGGTCGTAGCCGATCTCGGTGTGGGGAGGGATCTTCACGTTCTTGTCGATGATGGCGTTTTTTATGCGGCAGTAGCGCCCCACCTCCACGTCGTCGAAGAGGACGGAGCGCTCCACCAGGCTATAGGAGTTCACCCGCACCCGGCGGAAGAGGACCGATTCCCGCACCGTCCCCCCGCTCACGATGACCCCGCCGGCGAGGAGGCTATTGAGGGCCCGCCCCACCCGCTCCCCGGTTTCGTGGACGAACTTGGCCGGGGGGCTAAAGAGGTTGGCGGTGCGGAGGGGCCACTCGGGGTTGAAGAGGTCGAACTCGGGGATGACCTTCACCAGGTCCATGCTGGCCTCAAAGTAGGCGTCCAGGGTGCCCACGTCCCGCCAGTAGAGGTTGGGGCCTTCCTGGCCGGGGATGGGGTTGCGGTGAAAGTCGTAGGCATAGACCCGGTACCCCTCCTTGAGGGCCCTAGGGATCACGTCCTTGCCGAAGTCGTGGGAGCTCGCCTCGTCCTTGGCGTCCGCCTCCAAAAGCTCAAAGAGGGCCTCGGTGCGAAAGATGTAGTTGCCCATGGAGGCCAGGGCCAGGTGGGGCTTATTCGGCAGGGGCTTGGGGGTCTTTGGCTTTTCCTGGAACTCGGTGATGCGCCACTCCTCGTCCACCTGGAGGACGCCGAAGCGGCTCGCCTCCGCCACGGGCACGGGGTAGGCGGCGATGGTGATGTCCGCCCGCTTTTCATAGTGGTATTCCACCATGTGGCGGACGTTCATCTTGAAGATGTGGTCCCCGCCGAAGATGGCCACCGCCGCGGGGGCATGGTTTTGCACCAGGTGCAGGTTCTGGTAGATGGCGTCCGCCGTGCCCCGGTACCACACGGGCCCGAGCTCCTCGTAGCGGTACATCTGGGCGGGCACCAGGAGGATGAAGTGGTCCTCCAAAAAGGCGCCGAAGCGCCAGTAGCGCTGGATGTGCTCGGTGAGGGACTGGGCCTTGTACTGGGTGAGGACATAGATGGCGTAGATGCCGGAGTTGACGAAATTATTAAGAACGAAATCAATAATTCGGTATTTGGCCCCGAAGGGCACCGCGGGCTTGGCCCGCTTGGCGGTAAGGGGGTAAAGGCGGCTTCCCTGCCCCCCCGCCAAGATCATCCCCAAAACCTCCACCTTGACCATGCCATCCCCCTTTGGGGGTAGTTTACCTTAGGCCCCAAGGACCCACGTCCCGGGTATAGTGGGGGCCGATGCGGGTCCTCCACCTCACCTGGTTCACCCCGCCCACAACGCCCAAGCCCGCCCCTCCCTTCTTCGGTCAGGAGCGGGCTCTAAAGGCCCTGGAAAGCGCCTTCCGCCAAAAGGGGCACGGCTACCTGGTGGGGCCAAGCGGCCTGGGGAAGCGCAAGCGCCTCCTGGCCTACCTCGAGGACAAGGCCTTCCCCAAGGAGGAGCTGGTCTACCTCCCCCTGGGGGAGGAGGCCTTCCCCTTGCCCCTGCCCCCCGGGGAGGGCCGGGCCTTGGTGGAGGGCGTGGAAGCCCTCTTCGCCGAGTTCACCCCCGCCCTTTTCCGGGAAAAGGGCTTCATCTACGCCAAAAGCCTCCTGGAAGCCCGCTATGAGAAGGAGGCGGAAACCCTGCTCAAGGCCCTGGAGGAGGAAGCCCGGGGCCACGGCTTCACCCTCGAGGAGGGCGAGGAAGGGCTTACCCTCACCGGCCAAGGCCCCCTGCCCCCCGAGCTTTCCGCCAAGCTGGAGGAAACCATCCTGGCCTACGTGGACCTGAGGCAAAAGGCCCAGGCGCAGGTGGCCGCCTTAAGGCGGGGCTTCGCCGAGCGTTTCCTCCTGCCCAAGGCCGAGGAGCTCAAGGCCCGCTTCCCCCAGGCCGGACCCTATCTGGATTGGCTTCTGGAAAACCTGCTACGGGCCGCGGCCTTGGAGGAGGAGGTCGAACCGGAAAGGCTCCTTCCCCGCCTCCTGGTGGAGGGAGGGGAGCGGGTGGTCCACGAGCCCAACCCCACCCCGGAAAGGCTTTTCGGCCACCTGGAGTACGAGATGCGGGAAGGAGCCCTCACCACCCACCTGGGGCTTTTGCGCCCCGGGGCCCTGCACCGGGCCATGGGAGGGGTTTTGGTCCTGGAGGCCCACCGCATCCTGGAACTGGGGAGCTACCCCCTCCTCAAGCGGGCCCTGGCCACGGGGGAGGTGGAGCCCCTCACCCCCAGGCCCGAGGTCAAGGGCCCCCGGATCAAGCCCGCCCCCCTTAAGGCCCAGGTCTTCTTGGTGGGCCCCCCCGAGGTCATCGCCTTCTTGGAGGAGGACGAGGAGTTTTTGGAGCTATTCCCCTTCCGGGTGGAGTTCGCCCCCGAGATCCCCTACACCGAAGAGAACGTGGCCTACCTCGGGGGCTTCTTGGAACGCGAGGGGGTCCACCTCACCCCCGAGGGCCTGGCCGCCCTGGCGGACGAGGCCCGGCGCATGGCGGGCCACCAAGAACGCCTGGATGCCCGCCTTTACCGCCTCCTGGACCTGGCCAAGGAGGCGGAGGCCCAGGGGAGGCCCCTGGACCGAAAGCGGGTGGCCCAGGCGGTGCGGGCCCGGGAAGAACGGTACGGGCTGGAGGAGGAACTCTACCTGCAGGACCTTAAAGAGGGCGTGGTGGCCCTGGAGGTGAAGGGGGAGCGGGTGGGGGAGGTGAACGGGCTCGTGGTGGTGGAAGGCCCCGTGCCCACAGGCCGCCCCGTGCGCATCACCGCCCAAGCTGGCCCCGGGCGGGAAGGGATCCTTTCCATAGACCGGGAGGTGGGGCTGGGTGGCCAGGTCTTCCACAAGGCGGTCCTCACCCTGGCCGGCTACCTGCGGGGCACCTACGCCCAGATCGGGGCCCTTTCCGCCACGGTGAGCCTGGTCTTCGAGCAAAGCTACGGCGGCATCGAGGGGGACTCCGCCGGGCTCGCCGAGCTTTTGGCGGTGCTCTCCGCCCTCTCGGGCCTCCCCTTAAGGCAGGACCTGGCGGTGACCGGGGCCATCGACCAGACGGGGCGGGTCCTGGCGGTGGGCCGGGTGGCGGAGAAGGTGGAGGGCTTCTTCCGCGTCTGCCAGGCCCTGGGGCTTTCGGGCACCCAAGGGGTGGTCCTGCCCCGGGCCAACCTCCCCCACCTCACCCTGCGGGAAGAGGTGGTGGAGGCGGCGGAAAAGGGGCGCTTCCACCTTTACGCCGTGGAGCAGGTGGACGAGGCCCTCGAGCTCCTCTTCGGCCGCAAGGCCTACTGGGTGCACGAAAAGGTGCGGGAAACCCTGGCCCACTTCCAAAGCCTGGAAAACGGGGAGGAAAAGGGCTAGCGGCCAGGCTCCAGGAGGAGAAGCCGCCCCTCTCCGGCGAAGGTCATGGGCAGGTAGTCCCCCTTGGCCCAAAGGGGAAGGAGGTCGGCGTAATGGGGGGAGAGGAAGTGGCCCGACTGGCCCATGGGGTGGACGAAGAGGGAGCGCTCGGGCTCGGCCAGGTCCACGATCTGGCGGTAGCTCGGGCCCTTGTCCATGGCGAGGGTCCGGGGGTCAAAGGGGCCCACGTTCACCGTGTACCGGTCCCCGCCAAAGGCCACCTGGCGGTCGGAAAGGCGCTTTAGGGGGGTGTGGGTGAGGACGGGGTGGCGGAAGGTGGCCCGGTGGACCTCGCCCCAGGTCCGGACCCGAAGCCCTTCCCTGCGGTCCAAGGCCCTTTCCAAGGCCAAGGCGGCGTAGTCCAGGCAGGTTTCCGGGTACTCGGTTTCCGGCTGGTCGCAGTTCCTGTCCCCCTCCTTCATGGCCTTGAGCAGGTAGCGGGGCTCGTCCCAGTACTCCTCCCCCACCTCCCTGGCGGGAAGCCGGGTGAGCTCGGCGTACCAGAGGGCGAAGACCAAAGCCTCCTCCGAGGAGGGGGCCATGGTGCCGTCCCAGGCGAGAAGCCGTTCCCGCCACGCCCCGCTCCGCTCCGAAAGGGGGGTAAGGAGGGAAAGGACGGGGCGGAAGTCGCGGAAAAGGAGGCTCGTCTGGTCCTGTTGGATGGCCTTCATGTCCGCCAGGGTGAGCTTCTCCTTGGCCCGCAGAAGCTCTAGGATGCGCTCCGCCCGGTAGGGCTCGGCCCAGTCGTAGGTAAGGGCGTAGGGGAAGCCTTCAGGGGTCACCTTGTGGTTGGCGGTGACCAGGAGGCCCTCCTTGGGGTTTAGGACCTGGGGCCATTCCTCGGGCCTGCGGTAGCCCAACCAGTCCCAGTTCCCGTCCCCCGGCACCGGGACCATGCCCGTGTGCCCCTCCTTGCGGATGGGAAACTTCCCCGGGGCGATGTAGCCGATGTTGCCCTCGGTATCGGCGTAGACGAAGTTTTGGCTGGGGGCGGAGTAATGGGTCAGGGCTTTTCTGAACTCGTCCCAATTGGTGGCCCGGTTGAGGCCCAGATAGGCCATCAGGATGTGGTCCTCAGGGTCCAGGCTCACCCAGCGGAGGGCCATGGGGGTCTTGGGGGGGTCTTTCAGGGCATCCGTGATCACGGGGCCGTAGAGGGTTTCCCGCACCTTGAGCCGCTCCTCCTTGCCCCCCTTGACCCGGATCACCTCCTCCCGCACCCGGTAGGGGACCACCTGGCCCCGGTAGCGGTAGCCCCCGCTCCCCACCTCCTCCAGGAGGTAGAGGTCCTGCACGTCCGCCCCCACGTTGGTCACCCCCCAGGCGATGCGCTGGTTGCGGCCGATGACGATGCCGGGAACCCCGGGCAAGGAGGCGCCCACGGCCCGGTAACCCGGGGCCTCGAGGGCCATGAGGAACCACAGGGAAGGGGCCTGAAGGCCCAGGTGGGGGTCGTCCGCCAAGAAGGGCTTTCCCGTGGCGGTGCGGCTTCCCGCAACCACCCAGTTGTTGCTGGCCTCCAGAAAGCGGGGCGGGGCCATGCGGAGGAGGGCACTTGGGGCTTCCTCCCGCTTTAGGGGAAGCCTGAGGTCCTCGGCGCTCAGGATGGTGGGGGCGTCCTCGGGGTAGGGAGGCATGAGCTCCAAAAGCCTTTCTGGGCTGATCCCCCGGGCCAGGAGGCGGTGGCGGAGAAGCTCCTCCTCCCAGTTCCCGGAAAGGTCAAAGCTCATCATCTTGGCCCAAACCAAGACGTCGGGCCCGGTCCAGGGCTCGGGGCGGAAGCCCAAAAGGGTGAACTCGGGGGGCAGGGGGCCCCCCAGGGCCAAGAAGGCGTTGACCCCGGCGGCGTAGGCGTCCACCGCCCCCTTCTCCTCGGGGTAGAGCCGCTCGTAAGCGCTTTGCGCCGCCCGGTAGAAGCCAAAGGTGCGCAGGAAGCGGTCCTGGGCCAGGGTGGCCTCCCCCAGGACCTCGCTCAGGCGCCCCTGGCCCACCCGCCTTTGGAACTCCATCTGCCAAAGCCTTTCTTGGGCGTGGACGAAGCCTTGGGCGAAGAAGAGGTCCTCTAGGCTTGCCGCCTTAATCCGCACCACCCCGTGCCGGTCCCGCACCACCTCCACCGGGGCGGAAAGCCCCTTGAGGGCCAAGCGCCCTTCGCTCTTGGGCAAGGAGGCCCGCAGGTAGACCACCCCCCCGATTCCCCCCAAAAGCCCCAGGGCTACCAGGCCCACCCCAAGCCAGGCCAACCCCCGCAGGAAACGTTTCATACTTGGCGGCCAGCATACCACACTTCCCAAAACCCGCCCAAGGCGGGAGGATAGGGGCATGGAACTCACCCGCATCCAGGAGGTCCTACGGGAGGAGAAGCTGGATGGCTGGCTCCTGTACTCCTTTGGCCGGAGCAACCCGGTGGCCCTGGAGGTCCTGGGCCTGGGTGCCCTCCACCTCACCCGCCGCCTGGCCTACTTCCTCCCCCAGGAAGGGGAGCCCACCCTCCTCTGCCACGCCATAGAGGCAAGCCTCTTCCCCTCCTTGCCGGGGAGGCGGGTCTCCTACCACACCTGGCAGAGCTTTTCGGAAGGGCTATCCCAAGCCCTGGCCGGGGCCCGGCGGGTGGCCCTAGAGTATGTGCCCGGAGGGGCCATCCCCTACCTCTCCCGGGTGGACGGGGGTACGCTAGACCTCCTTCGGGGCATGGGGCTGGAACTCGCCTCCTCCTGGCCCCTTCTCCTCCTCTTTCAGACCTGGGGGGAGGAAAAGCTCCAAAGCCACCGCCGGGCGGCTGCGGGGCTGGTGGCGGCCAAGGAGCTGGCCCTGGCGTTCCTCCGGGAGCATCCCGAGGCCACGGAAAGGGCAGCGCAAGGGGTCCTCGCCCAGGCCCTCGAGGCCAGGGGCCTCACCTTTGACCATCCCCCCATGGTGGCCTTCGGGGAACACGCCGCCAACCCCCACCACGCCCCCGCAGAAAGGCCCCTTAGGGAGGGGGACGTGGTCCTGTTGGACCTATGGGCCAAGGAGCCCGGGGGGGTTTACGCCGATTTGACCTGGATGGCGGAACGCCGGGCCCCGGAGGCGGCCCACCGGGCCTTCCAAAGCGTGGCGGCGGCGCGGGACGCCGCCCTCCGCTTCGTGGCGGAGGCCTACCAGAAGGGGCGCTACCCCAAGGGCTTTGAGGTGGACCGGGTGGCCCGCCAGGTTTTGGTGGAGGCAGGCTACGGGGCCTACCTGCGCCACCGCACCGGGCACAACCTGGGGGAGGAGGTGCACGGCACCGGGCCCCACCTGGACGACCTGGAAACCCACGACTTCCGCCCCTTGGTGCCGGGGCTTGCCTTTACCGTGGAGCCCGGGGTCTACCTGGAAACCTTCGGGGTGCGCACCGAGGTGGACGTCTACCTGCACCCCACAGGGCCCGAGGTGACCACCCCTTTGCAGCAGGAGCTTACCCCGCTTTAGGGGGGCATGGTATCTTGGGGGACGGCATGGACCGCCCCCTCCTGATCTTTTCCGGCCAGTCCAACCGCGCTTTGGCCCAGGCCATCGCCGAGGCCCTGGGCCTTCCCCTAGGCAAAAGCACCACCCTCCGCTTCGCCAACGATAACCTCTTCGTGCGTTACGAGGAAAGCCTCCGGGAAGGCGACGTCTTCATCGTCCAGTCCCTCACCCCGCCGGTGCAGGACCACCTGATGGAGCTCCTCATGATGATCGACGCCGCCAAGGGGGCGAGCGCCGCCCGGGTCACCGCGGTGATCCCCTACTTCTCCTACGCCCGTAGCGACAAGAAGGACGCTCCCCGCATCTCCATCGCCGCCCGGCTCATCGCCGACCTCCTGCAGACGGCGGGAGCGGACCGGGTCCTCACCATGACCCTCCACTCCCCCCAGGTCCACGGCTTCTTCAAGATCCCCGTGGACCACCTCTCCGCCGAACCGGTGATCGCCAACCACTTCGCCACCCGGGTGGACCTGGAAAACGCCGTGGTGGTGGCGCCAGACGCCGGGGACATCAAGCGGGCCAGCTCCCTGGCCCGCAGGCTCGGCCTCCCCTTGGCCTTCATCGACAAGGAACGGGTTTCCGACACGGAGGTGCGGGTCCGGATGCTGGTGGGGGAGGTGGAGGGCAAGACCGCCCTCATCGTGGACGACGAAATCTCCACGGCAGGAAGCCTGGTGGAGGCGGTGGAGGCCCTCCTCCAGGCGGGGGCCAAGGAGGTCTACGCCGCCGCCACCCACGGGGTCTACGTGGGCCCCGCCCTGGAGCGCATCGCCAAGAGCCCAGTGAAGGAGGTGGCGGCCACGGACACCTGCCCCCCCAAGGAGGGCCCCAAGCTCAAAACCCTCACCGTGGCCCCCCTCTTCGCCGAGGCCATCTGGCGCATCCACCGGGGCGAGTCCGTGTCCAGCCTCTTCACCTAGCCATGGCGATGCGGGAAGAAACCCTCACCTTGGCCGGGCTTCCCGTCCTGGCGCACCTCCCCGAGGCGCCCAAGGCCCTCCTCCTCGCCCTCCATGGCCTGCAAGGCTCCAAGGAGCACATCCTCTCCCTCCTTCCCGGCTACGCCGAGGCCGGGGTTTTGCTCCTCGCCTTTGACGCCCCGAGGCACGGGAAACGGGGAAGCCCCCCCTCGGCCAAAAGCCCCCGCTACGTGGAGGAGGTCTACCAGGTGGCCCTGGCCTTCGGGGAGGAGGCCCGGGCCGTGGCGGAGGCAGCCCAAGGGCGCTTCGGCCTCCCCCTGTTCCTGGCGGGGGGGAGCCTGGGGGCTTTTGTGGTGCACCTCCTCCTTTCGGAGGGCTTCCGGGCCCAGGGGGCCTTGGCCTTCATCGGCTCGGGGTTTCCCATGAAGCTACCCCAGGGACAGGCCCTGGAAGACCCCAGGGTCCAGGCCCTCTACGAGCGCCCCCCCGCCCTTCGGGGGGAAAACTACGGCGAGGTGCCCCTTTTTCACCTCCACGGCACCAAGGACCTCATCGTCCCCCTGGCCCGCATGGAGAAGACGGTGGAGGCGCTTCGGCCCCACTACGGGGAAGGCCGCCTGGCCTGGTTCGTGGAGGAGGGAGCGGGGCATGCCATCACCCCCCTGATGGCCCGGATGGGGCTCGCCTTCTTGGAAGCCTGGCTCCCATGATCCAAAAGGGGCTTCGGGGCTACAAAGGCTACCCGGGCGGGTTCAAGGCCTACCGCCAGGCCTTCCCCACGGTGGAGCTTTCCTGGTGGCACCGGGTGGCGGACCCCATGACGATTCGCCGCCTCCGGGCCCTGGCCCCCGAGGGCTTCCGCTTTAGCGTCTATGGGCACAAGCACCTCACCTTCCGCCCCTCGGGGGAGGAAAGGCGGGTTTTGCGCCGCTTTTTAAGGCGCTTTCGCCTTTTTGGGGACAAGGCGGGGGCGGTGCGGCTTTGGGTACCGGAAGGCCTCACGCCCGAGGCGCTAGGGGCGTGGCTAGACCTCCTGGAGGGGGTGGAGGAGGAACTTGGCCCCCTGCCCATCGCCTTCCAAGCGGCAGAGCCCCTGCGCCCCCTCCTTTGGGCCAGGGGGCGGGTGGTGGTGAACGAGCCCGGGGGAGCGTTCCTCTACCTGGTGGACCCGGAAGGCCCCATCCCCCAAGGGGAAGGCTACCTGTACCTTAGCCCTTCACAAGCGGGCCCTTCCGCCCTACACTCAAGGGCGGAGGTTGACCCGGATTGAAGACGGCCAGGTGCTTTTCCCCCAAAGAAGCCGAGGAGATCTACCTGGTGCCCTACTGGGGCGCGGGGTTCTTCCGCGTGGGCCGGGACGGGGAGCTGGAGGTAACCCCCTTGGGCCCCGAGGGCCCTGCCGCCTCGCTTTTGGAGATTGTGGAGGCCCTGCGGGACGAGGGGAGGCCTTTGCCCCTGGTGCTTCGCTTTCCCCAGATCCTCGAGGCCCGGGTCCGCGAGCTCAACGAGGCCTTCCGCCGGGCCATGGAAAAGTACGGCTACGGGGGCACCTACCGAGGGGTCTACCCGGTGAAGGTGAACCAGAGGCGGCTGGTGTTGGAAACGGTGGCCAAGGCGGGAAGGCCCTACCACTATGGCCTCGAGGCGGGAAGCAAGGCGGAGCTCGCCCTCATCCTGGCCCAGGACCTCTCCCCAGAAGCCCTCATCACCACCAACGGCTTCAAGGACGACGACTTCATCCGCCTGGCCCTCATGGGGCGGAAGCTCGGGCGGAACGTGATCATCACCCTGGAGAAGTTCGCCGAGCTTCCCCGGGTGGTGCGGCTTTCCAAGGAGCTTGGGGTCAAGCCCCAGATCGGCATCCGCTACAAGCTCAAGGCCAAGGGGGCGGGGCAGTGGGAGGCCTCGGGAGGGGAAAACGCCAAGTTTGGCCTCACCACCCCGGAGATCATCCGGGCGGTGGAGATCCTAAAGGAAGAGGGCCTCCTGGACGCCTTGGTCATGGTCCACGCCCACATTGGGAGCCAGGTGACGGACATCCGCCGCATCAAAATGGCGGTGCGGGAGGCGGCCCAGACCTACGTGCAGCTGAGGAAGCTCGGGGCTCCCCTCCGCTACTTGAACCTGGGCGGCGGCCTGGCCGTGGACTACGACGGCTCCAAGACCAACTTCTACGCCTCTGCCAACTACACCCTCCTGGAGTACGCCGAGGACCTGGTTTACGTGACCAAGGAGGTGGTGGAGGCGCACGGCGAGCCCCACCCCATCCTGGTCACCGAGTCGGGGCGGGCGGTCACCGCCTACCACCAGGTCCTGGTCCTGGAGGTCATCGACGTCATCACCCCCCCGGGGGAGAAGCGCCCCGAGCCCCCGCCACAGGAGGCCCACCCCCTGGTCAAGGAGCTCTGGGAGGGCCTGCAAAGCCTAAGCGCCAAGAACTTCCGCGAGGTCTACCACGACGCCTTCGCCGATAAGGAAACCCTGCAAACCCTCTACGATCTGGGCCTGGTGTCCTTACGAGACCGGGCCTTGGCGGAGGAGATCTTTTACCACATCGCCAGGCGGGTTTACGGCATTGTGCAGGAGCTTCCCTACGCCCCCGACGAGTTTGAGGACCTGGAAAAGCTCCTCGCCGACAAGCTGGTGTGCAACTTCTCCATCTTCCAAAGCCTCCCCGACGCCTGGGCCATCCACCAGCTTTTCCCCATCGTGCCCCTTTCCCGCCTCCACGAGCCCCCCACCCGCCAGGCCACCTTGGTGGACATCTCCTGCGACTCCGACGGCAAGATTGACCGCTTTATCGACCTGCACGACGTGCGTCAGAGCCTTCCCGTCCACCCCATCCGCCCCGGGGAAGCCTACTACCTGGGGGTCTTCCTGGTGGGGGCCTACCAGGACGTCTTGGGAAGCAACCACAACCTCTTCGGCCAGGTGGGGGAAGCCCATGTGGTGGTGGACGAGGAGGGCTTCGCCATCGAGCGCTTCGTACCCGGGGAAACGGCGGAAAAGGTCATCGAGAAGATGGGCTTCGCCGCCCGGGAGCTCTTCCAGGGCGTCGAGCGCCTGGTGCGGCAAAGCCGCCTCTCCCCGGCGGAGAAAGGGACCTTCCTGGAGCGGTACGTGCGGGAGCTCCAGGGGTACACCTATTTGGAAGACTGAAGGCGTTAAGGCCCCGTTAAGGGGGGTCCTGGCAAGATGGGGGCGTGGGCCTTTGGGAAGGGCGGTACACTGGGATTAGCTTGCAGCCCACCCTCGAGCTTCTAGACCCCTTGAACCCCCTCCGTAGGCGGGTAGCCCTATGGCTTTTGCCCCTGGGAGCAGTCCTCGCCGCAGTGGCGCTTTTCGCCTCCCAAAGGGTGACCTTAGACCCCGTGGACCGGGTCTTCCTGCCCCTTTTGGCCCTGGGGTTTGCCCTCCTCACCGCCGCCCTTTGGCTTCGGCCCCGCTCCGCCTCCTGGGTCCTGCCCAGCGCCCACGCCCTGGTGGCCTCTTACCTCCTCGCCACCTTGGCCTACCAGCTCCTCTTCCGGCCCAACCCCATGGGGCTCTCCCCCGCCGCCTTCTGGGTGCCCTTCGTGTACTTTAGCGGCTTCCTCTTCTTCCACACCCGGCAGGCGGTACGCCTGGCCCTCCTTTACCTTCTCACCCTTTTCCTCCTCTCCCTCCTGGGAGCCTTCCGCGGACACTACCACCCAGAACACGTGAACGCCCTGGCCCAGTTCTTCGGGGCCAATCTGGCCTACGTGGGCCTCCTCTACATGCTGGTCCGGATCAAGGAGGGGTACCTCGAGGCCCAACTGGACGCCTACACCGACTTCCTCACCGGCCTGCGCAACCGCCGCTACCTGGAGCTTGTTCTGGAAAGGGAGCTTTTCCGGGTCCAGCGCTACGGCCGCCCCCTCTCCCTCATCACCCTGGACTTAGACGGCTTCAAGGGGGTGAATGACACCTTCGGCCACGAGGCGGGGGACCGGGTGCTCAAGGCCCTAGCGGAGTGCCTGGAGCGTCACATCCGCCAAAGCGACCGGGCGGTGCGCTTAGGAGGCGAGGAGTTCGCCGTCCTCCTGCCGGAGACCGAACTCCCCCAAGCCCTGGCCTTGGCGGAAAGGCTCCGCCAAGCGGTGGCCCTTCTCAAGGTCCCCCCGGTGCCCCAACTTTCCGCCAGCTTCGGGGTGGCCCAGGCCGCTCCCACGGACTCTCCCCTCTCCCTCCTCAAGCGGGCGGACGAGGCCCTGTACCGGGCCAAGCGCAAGGGGAAAAACCGGGTGGAAATCGGTTAGGCCCCCTGGGCCCGGGCCCAGGGGGCCAAAAAAGCGTGGCTTAGAGGCCCGCTTCCCGGCGCAGGGCCTCCACCCGGTCCGTCTCCTCCCAGGGGAAGCCGGCGCGGCCGAAGTGGCCGTAGGCGCTGGTGGGGGTGTAGATGGGCCTAAGGAGGTCCAGCTCCTCAATGATGGCCAAGGGCCTAGGGTCGAAGACCCTCTGGGCGATCTCCGTAAGCTTCTCGTCGGGGAGAACCCCGGTGCCGAAGGTCTCCACCCGCAAGGACACGGGCCTGGCCTTGCCGATGGCGTAGGCGAGCTCCACCAAGGCCCTTTTGGCGAGCCCCGCCGCCACCAGGTTCTTGGCCATGTAGCGGGCGTAGTAGCTGGCGGAGCGGTCCACCTTGGTGGGGTCCTTGCCGCTGAAGGCCCCACCCCCGTGGGGCACCGCCCCCCCGTAGGTGTCCACGATGATCTTGCGCCCGGTAAGCCCGGTGTCGGCGTGGGGGCCGCCCAGGATGAAACGGCCCGAGGGGTTGATGAGGTACTCCGTCTCCCCCTCCTTCAGGTACTCCGGAGGAATAGCCTGGCGCACCACCTCGCGGACCAGGTCCTCCCGCAGTTGCTCCTGCTCCACCTCGGGGGAGTGCTGGGCGGAAACCACCACGGTCTTCACGTAAAGGGGCCTGTCCCCCTCGTAGACCACGGTGACCTGGGCCTTGCCGTCGGGGCGCAGGTAGGGGAGGAGCCCGGTCTTGCGCACCTCCGCCAAGCGCATGGTGAGGCGGTGGGCCAGGGTGATGGGTAGCGGCATGAGCTCGGGGGTTTCGTCCGTGGCGTAGCCGAACATGAGCCCCTGGTCCCCCGCCCCGGTGCGGTCCAGGGGATCGGTGGACTTCAGCACCCGCCACTCGTAGGAGAGGTTGACCCCCCCAGCGATGTCCGGGGACTGCTCGTCGATGGCGGTGAGCACGGCGCAGGTGTCCGCGTCAAAGCCGTACTTGGCCCGGGTGTAGCCCACCTCGCGCACCGTCTTGCGCACCAGGTTGGGGATGTCCACGTAGCCTTCGGTGGTGATCTCCCCCGCCACGAAAACGAGCCCGGTGGTGACCAAGGTTTCCGCCGCCACCCGGGCCTTCTTGTCCTGGGCGATGAGGGCGTCCAGGATGGCGTCGGAAATCCGGTCCGCCAGCTTATCCGGGTGCCCTTCCGTGACCGACTCGGACGTGACCAGCCGCAACTTGCGCACCTCCTTCGTACCCGCCCCCTTCGGGGCAACCCTGATAGTATAGCACCCCCCCTTCCCCGTCCAGGTATGATGGCGGGCCGTGAAGGACCCCAAGGCCCCCATCGGCGTCTTTGACTCGGGGGTGGGCGGGCTCACGGTGCTCAAGGCGCTCCGGCAAGCCCTGCCCCGGGAAGACTTCTTGTACTTCGGCGACACCGCCCGCGTTCCCTACGGGGGTAAGCCCCTGGCCATGGTGCGCCGCTTCGCCTGGGAGATTGCGGGCTTCCTCCTGCGCCAAGGGGTGAAAGCCATCGTGGTGGCCTGCAACACGGCGAGCTCCGCCGCGCTGCCCGACCTGGCCGAGGACCTCTCCGTCCCCGTTTTTGGGGTGTTGGAGCCGGCGGCGGAGGTGGCACGGGGCTACCGCAAGGTGGGCCTCATCGGCACCCAGGCCACGGTGGAAAGCGGGGCCTACGAGCGGTACGTGCCCCTCTTCTGGGCCAAGGCTTGCCCCCTCTTTGTCCCCTTGGTGGAGGAGGGGCTATGGGACGACCCCGTGGCCTTCCTGGTGGCCCGGCACTACCTGGAGGAGGCCCCCAAGGACCTCGAGGCCCTCATCCTGGGCTGCACCCACTACCCCTTCCTCAAGGCCACCCTGGAAAGGGTCCTTCCTGGGGTGAGGCTCATCGACTCCGCCGAGGCCACGGCCAAGCGGGTGGCCGAGGCCCTGGCCCAAGCCGGGCTTTTGAACCCGGAGGGCCAAGGGAAGGTGGTCCACTACGTCACCGGGGACCCGGAAAGCTACAAGGCCCTGGCGGAGCGGCTTGGGGAAAGGGTGGAAACCCTATACCGGGTGAGTCTGGAAGAGCTTTAGGATGGAGGCATGCCCAAGAAGCCCCTCATAGACCAGCTCCACCACGAGGACGCTTGGCGGCTTTTCCGCATCCTGGCAGAGTTCGTGGAGGGCTTTGAAACGCTTTCCGAGATTGAGGTGCCCTTGGTTTCCGTCTTCGGCTCCGCCCGCTTCGGCGAGGGCCACCCCGCCTACGCCCTGGGCTACCGCCTGGGCAAAACCCTGGCCGAGGCGGGCTACGGGGTGGTCACGGGGGGCGGGCCCGGGGTGATGGAGGCGGTGAACCGGGGGGCTTACGAGGCGGGCGGGGTGAGCGTGGGGCTCAACATTGAGCTTCCCCACGAGCAAAAGCCCAACCCCTACCAGACCCACGCCCTCAGCGTGCGCTACTTCTTCGTACGCAAGGTGCTTTTCGTGCGCTACGCCCACGCCTTCGTCTTCCTGCCCGGGGGGTTTGGCACCCTGGACGAGCTGTCCGAGGTCTTGGTCCTCATCCAGACGGAAAAGGTCCACCCCTTCCCCGTCTTCGCCCTGAACCGGGACTATTGGCAGGGCCTTCTTTCCTGGATGGCCTTCTTGCAGGAGCAGGGGGCCATAGACCCCAAGGACTATGGCCTCCTCACCCCCGTGGAAACCCCGGAAGAGGTGGTGGCCGCCCTAAAGGGAGTATTCTGAAAAGGATGCGCGTGGTCCTGGCCACCTCCAACCCCGGCAAGGTGCGGGAGCTAAAGGAGGGCCTCGCCCCCCTGGGCTGGACCCTCCTTTCCTTGGCGGATTTCCCCTTGCGCATGCCCAAGGAGGAGGGGGCCACCTTCCTGGACAACGCTCTCCTCAAGGCCGCCCACGTGGCCAAGGCCACGGGGCTCCCCGCCCTGGCGGACGATTCGGGCCTCGAGGTCCACGCCTTGGGCGGCGAGCCTGGGGTCTACTCCGCCCGCTATGGGGGAAGGGAAACGGACCGGGAGCGGAACGTGTACCTCCTGGAAAGGATGCGCCACCTCAAGGGGGAGGAGCGCAGGGCCCGCTTCGTGGCCGTCTTGGTCCTGGCCTACCCCGACGGGCACGCCGAGGCCTACGAGGGGAGCGTGGAGGGCTACATCCTGGAAGCCCCAAGGGGGGAGAAAGGCTTCGGTTACGACCCCCTCTTCTACGTGCCCGAGGCGGGGAAGACCTTCGCCGAGATGGACCTAGAGGAAAAGGCCCGCTACTCCCACCGGGGAAGGGCCCTTAAGGCCCTTTTGGAAGCCTACAGGGAAGGGCCCCCACCCCGGGAGGTTTCCAAGCTGGAATGAACCTCCTCTCCCCCCACATCGCCCTTTACCGCCTCTTTGACCTGGCGGACGAGATCGACCTCTCCCGCCTTTCCACCCCCCGCCTCCGCCTCTCCCGGGCGAGGCTGGGAGCGGTGCGCTTCCAAAACCCCCCGGCGGAGGTGGAGCTTGGGGTGCGGAGCGTGGAGGGCCTTTCTGGCCTCCTCACCGCCCGGCTTTACGAGTTCGGGGTGGTTTCCCTCTCCTTCCGCATCCACCTGGGGGAGAAGGTGCCCTGGGGGGTCTTCCTGGACAAAGGGCTCAAAGTCCCCGAGCTCCCCTTTTGGGAGGGGTTTTTCCTGGCGGAGCTCGCCGCATTGGAGCCCTACCTGCAAGGGGCGCTCCTCCGCCCCGAGGAGAAGCGGCTTTCCGAGGAGTTCGCCGTCTACCACGCCCTGGGCCTCGAGGGGGCCAAGGCGCACGAGCCTCCCGTGGACCTCACCCCCTTGTGGATGGGCACGGCGGAGGAGTTCGCCCCCGAGGTGCGCCGGGAGATGGAGCGCTACCGCTACAGCTACTCCACCGAGGACCTGGCCCTTTTGGGCTTTGACCGGGTGCTCATCCTGGACTCGGAGGGCATCTGGGACGTGGCGGATCTGGTGGAATTCGTCCACGCCCAGCTTTTGGAGCTTTCCTACTACGACCGGGTCCTCACGGAGGAGCTGGAGGCGGTGCCCGAGGTGCTCAAGGAACGGGGGCTTTGGGGCTACGGTCGGCTCCAGCGCCTGAGGCGCCGCCTCATGGCCCGCCATGCGGAGATCGCCGACGTGCGCGCCCGCATGGAAGGGGCCTTACGCATCACCGAGGACCTCTTCTACGCCAAGATCTACCGCGCCGCCTTGGAGCTCTACGGGGCCCACGAGCTGGAAAAGAGCGTGGAGGAGAAGCTCAGGGTCTTGGAGGCCACCTACGAGATGGTGACGGAGGAGGTGGCCCATCTGCGCACCCAAGCGGTGGAGGTGGCCATCCTGGCCCTCATCGCCTTTGAGGTGCTCCGGGCCCTCCACTAGGGACTTGTGCCCTTCCCAAGAAGGGGTATACTTGGGGCGCAGGGCGCGGATAAAACCCTTAGCGGAAACGCTACCAAGCGCCCGGAGGTGGGATATGCGAACGCTCCTGGCGGTTTTGGCCCTCGGACTCTCCCTGGCCTTAGCCCAGGGAAGGATCACGGTCTGGACCCACTTTGGCGGCCCCGAGCTGGAGTGGCTCAAGGCCCAGGCGCAGGCGTTTGAAAAGACCTCCGGCACCAAGGTGGAGGTGGTGGAGGTGCCCTTTGGGGACATAAAGCAGAAGTTCATCCTGGGCGCTCCCCAAGGGCAGGCGGCGGACCTCGTGGTCTCCATCCCCCACGACTGGCTTGGGGAGATGGCCCAGGCGGGGGTGCTGGAGCCCATGGGCAAGTACGTGACGCAAAGCTACCTGGCGGACCTGCAGCCCGTGGCGGTGGAGGCCTTCACCTTCGGGGGCAAGCTCATGGGCCTGCCCGCCTTCGCCGAGAGCGTGGCCCTCATCTACAACAAGAAGTATGTGAAGGAGGCCCCGAAGACCTGGGAAGAGTTCTTGAGCTTGGCGCAGAAGCTTACCACCGGCTCCACCTTCGGCTTCCTCTACAACATCGGCGACCCCTACTTCAACTTCGGCTTCTTCAAGGCCTACGGGGCGGACAACGTCTTCGGCAAGGACAACAAGGGGAACCTAGACCCCTCTAAGCTCCTCCTGGGCGGCGAGGTGGGGGAAAGGGCGCTCCAGTTCATCAAGGATCTCCGCTTCCGCTACAACCTGGTGCCCGAGGGGGTGGACTACGGCGTGGCGGATGGGGCCTTCAAGGACGGGGCCTTGGCCATGATCCTCAACGGCCCCTGGGCTCTCGGGGACTACAAGAAGGCCAAGATCGATTTCGGCATCGCCCCCTTCCCCACCCCGCCCGGGGCCAAGAACCCCTGGGGGCCCTTCCTCGGGGTCCAGGGGGTGGTGGTGAACGCCTACTCCAAGAACAAAACCGCCGCCGTCAACTTTGCCAAGACCCTCATCACCGGCAAGAACCTGGTTTCCTTCAACCAGGCGGGAGGCCGCATCCCCGTGTCCAAGAGCGCGGCCAAGACCTTGGAAAAGGACCCGGTGGTGGCGGGCTTTTCCAAGGTTTTCGCCCTGGGCACCCCCATGCCCAACATCTCGGAAATGGGCAAGGTCTGGAGCCCCTGGGGGAACGCCATTAGCCTGGCCATCCAGCGGCCCGATTCCAACGTGAAGAAGATCGTGGAAGACATGGTGGCCGAGATCAAAAAGGCCATTGGCAAGTAAAGGCCTATGCCCACCCCCCCACGGGACTCTCCTCCCCCGTGGGGGGTTTATGGTTAGACCATGAAGCATCCACCGGGTCTAAAAGGCTTCCTCCTGGCCCTCACCCTTCTCCTTGGCCTCCTCCTCCTGGCCACGGGGGTAGGGGTCTTGGGGTACTTCGCCCTCGAGGCCTACCTGGCCCCCCCAGGCTGGACCATCCTCGTGTTGGCCCTCCTCGTCCTCCTGCCGGGGGCGGTGGCCTTGGAGCGGCTTTTCCCCTGGCTTTCCGACTGGTACTACTTCCTGCCCGCCCTTGCCTTTCTTTTGGTCTTCACCCTCTACCCCATCGGCCTCACCATCTACTTGGCCTTCACCGATTACTCGGGACAGAAAAACGGCTTTCCCGACCGCTCCACGGAAACCCGGGTGCTGGGGCAAGAGGGCCAGAGGCTCGTCCTGGAAGCCCCTGTGGCCGAGGCCCTCCGTTGCGACCCCTGCCAGGGCGAACCCGTGGAGGTCTACGCCGAAGGGCACCGGGCCCGGGCCCGCATCCTGGAGGCGGAAGGGAAGGCCTTGGTCCTGGACCGCGCCCTCCCCTTCCAAGCGGAGTTCGTGGCCAAGGTGAACGCCTTCCGCTTCGTGGGCTTAAGGAACTTCGCCTTCATCCTTTCCCAAGCGAGCCAGGCCCTCCTTCCCGTTTTCGTGTGGAACGTGATCTTCGCCGGGAGCACCGTGCTTTTAAACGCCCTCCTCGGCCTGGTCCTGGGCCTTATCCTGAACAACAAGAACCTCAAGCTCCGCAACTTCTACCGCACGGTGCTCATCGTCTCCTGGGCCCTACCCGGGGTCATCACGGTCCAGGTCTGGGTGGCCCTCTTGAACTACAACTTCGGGGCCATCAACCGCCTCCTGGGGGTCTTGGGCGTCTACCCCATCCCCTGGCTCAACGACCCCGACTGGGCCAAGGTGGCCATCCTCCTGGTGAACCTTTGGCTTGGCTTCCCCTACATGATGACAGCCACCTTGGGCGCCCTTTCCACCATCCCCGACGAGCTCTACGAGGCGGCCAAGGTGGACGGGGCCACCCCCTGGCAGGCCCTTTGGGGGATCACCCTGCCCCTTTTGGAAAAGCCCATGGTGCCCATTCTGCTCTCCTCCTTCGCCTTCAACTTCAACAACTTCTACATCATTTACCTCCTCACCGGGGGCGGCCCGGCCCAGGAAGGGAGGCTGGCCACGGCCCAGGCCACGGACATCCTCATCTCCTGGGCCTACAAGACCGCCTTCAGCGCCGAAGGGCAGTCGGCTTACGGCCTGGGGGCAGCCATCAGCCTCCTCATCTTCGCCATCACCGTGGCCATAAGCCTGGTGAACTTCCGCCTCACGGGGGCGCTACGGGAGGTGCGGTAGATGCGGCGGCTTTTTGGCTTCCTCCTCACCGGCTTAGCCCTCTATGGGGTTTACTGGTTTGCGGCCCACCGCCTCTTTGACGAGGGGTCTTACCGCAAGCAGGTGGCCTTTGGCAGCGTCTTCGTGCCCTATGGCTGGGCTTACGCCCTCTTGGCGCTTTTGGGCTTGGCGCTTCTCATCCTCCTTTATAGCCTCCTCTACACCGCCCTCGCCAACCGCCTCAAGGGGCGGAAACGGAGCCCCTGGCCCCTTTTCCTCCAGGGGGTTACCCACCTCTTCCTCTGGGGGCTCATCCTTTTGGTCTACTACCCGGTAGTCCAGGTGGTGGCGGCGAGCTTTGACCCCACCAACAACCTCTTCAGCTTCCGCAGGCCCAACACGGGCTTCCTCCTCCTGGACGCCAAGGTCATCCCCTACCTGCCCCAGCCCTCCTTGGAAAACTACGCCGCCTTGGTGCGGGGGGTGGTCCTTTACCCCTACCAGATGGGGCTTCTCCTCCTGGCGGGGCTATCCCTTCTGGGGGTGGCCCTAATCGGCCTCCTCCGCCGCCTTCTTCCCCAGGAGGAATGGATGGACCTCTGGCAAAGCCGCCTCCTTGCCGCCTTGGCCCTTTTCGTCTTCCTCCTCGCCCTCTTCCTTTCCCCCAAGCAGTTCACGGGGCAGGGGACGGAGACCAAGTTCCTCCTCTGGGTGCGGAACACCTTCCTCATCTCCGGGCTCACGGGGCTTTTGGCGGTCCTGCTCACCGCCACCGCCGGCTACGCCTTCGCCCGCTTCCGCCACCTGCCTGGGCGCTACCCCATGCTCCTCTTCTTCATCTTCGTGCAGATGTTCCCTGGATTTTTGGCCCTGGTGGCCATCTACTACCTCCTTTCCCGGCTGGACCTCTTAAACACCTTCACCGGCCTCGTCTTGGCCTACTCCGGGGGCATCATCAGCTTCGGTACCTGGGTGTACAAGGGGTACCTGGAGAGCATCAGCCCGAGCCTCGAGGAGGCCGCCATGGTGGACGGGGCCACCAGATGGCAGGTCTTCACCCGGATCCTCCTCCCCCTTTCCGCCCCCATGTTCGTCTTCATCTTCCTCCTCCAGTTCGTGGGCACCTACTCGGAGTTCGTTCTGGCCAACCTGGTGCTCACCGGGGTGGAAAGCTGGAACGTGGGCGTGGGGCTTAGGAGCTTCACCACGGGGCAGTTCCAAACCAAATGGGGCATCTTCGCCGCGGCGAGCGTCTTGGGTTCCTTGCCCATCCTCTTCCTCTTCTACGGCTTCCAGCAGTACTTCGTCTCCGGCTACACGGCGGGGGCGGTGAAGGAATGAACCACCACGACCTGGAACACGTCCACCCCCCCTTTCCCGACCTGGGGGAAGCGGTGGAGCTTCGCCTGGAAACCCCGGCCAGGGAGGGGCTTCTCCTTTACGAGAAGGACGGGGAGCTCCACGAAAAGCCCCTGGTGCCTTGGGAAAGGGGCCTGAAGGCGGAGGTCCTCCTCCACACGAGCCCCTTTCGCTACTGCTTCCTCTTGCCCGAGGGGTACTGGGGAAGCCACGGCCTGGAAAAGACCCTTCCCCGCTACGACCGCTTCTTCCACCTCCTGGCCGGCCCCCAGCCCCCGGCCTGGGCTTTGGGGGCGGTCTTTTACCAGATCTTCCCCGACCGCTTCCGCCAAGGGCGTCCGGAGCTCGCCCCCCAGGAGGGGGCCTGGCTTTACGGGAATAGGCCCATCCGGCGCAAGGCCTGGCACGAGCCCCCGGGGGAAGACGGCGCCCGGGAGTTCTACGGGGGGGACTTATGGGGGGTCCTCGAGGCCCTCCCCTACCTACAGGACCTGGGGGTGGAGGCCCTCTACCTCACCCCCATCTTCCAAAGCCCCAGCAGCCACCGCTACGACACGGAAGACTACCTGCAGGTGGACCCCCACCTGGGCGGGGAAGAGGCCCTAAGGGCCCTCTACCAGGCCCTGGAAGCCCGGGGCATGAAGCTCATCCTGGACGGGGTCTTCAACCACGTGGGGGCAACCCACCCCTGGTTCCAAAAGGCCCTAAAAGACCCCGAGGCCCCGGAGCGGGGCATGTTCACCTTCTACCCGGACGGAAGCTACGCCAGCTTTTGGGGCGTGAAGCACATGCCCAAACTGAACTACGCTTCCCCTCTCACCCAGGAACGCTTTGTCTATAGCCCCAAGGCCCCCATCCGCCACTGGTTGCGCCTGGCCCACGGCTGGCGCCTGGACGTGGCCCACTCCATCGGGGAAGGGGGCACCAACCGCAAGAATGCCCGCTGGCTACGGGCCTTGGCCCGGGCGGCCAAGGAGGAGCGGGAGGACGCCTTGGTTCTAGGGGAGCTTTCCTACGATACCACCCCCACCCTAAGGGCCCACACCCTGGACGGGGCCATGCACTACGCCGGCTTCGCCCACCCGGTGATGGCGTGGCTTTCGGGGCGGGACGTGCACGGGCGGGCGGTGGCCCTGGAGGCAGAGGAGGTCTGGCCGGCCCTCCTGGACCCCTACCAGGCCCTTCCCCTCCAGGTGCGCCACGCCATGTACACCCTGGTTTCCTCCCACGACATCCCCCGGGCCCTCTGGCGGCTTAGGGGGGATGTGGAGCGCTTCAAGCTGGCCTACGCCCTCCTCTTCGCCTTCCCCGGAAGCCCCGCCATCTACTACGGGGACGAGGTGGGGCTTTCCCAGCCCAACCCCTACACCCTCTGGAAGGGCGACCCCTACTGCCGCGCCCCCTTCCCTTGGGACCAGGGGCGTTGGAACCGGGAAGTCCTTTCCTTCGTGAAGCGGCTCGTGGACCTCAAGAAGCGCCACCCCGCCCTGCGCTGGGGAGGGCTTTTGCCCCTGAAGGTCCCCCCTGGGGTCCTGGCCTTTCGGCGGCGGTACGGGGGCGAGGAGGTCTGGGCCTTCTTTGCGCCCCAGGGGGCTCGGCTTCGGCTTCCCCGGGGGGTGGACCTCCTGAGGGCAGAGGAGGTGGCGGGGGAGGTAGAGGTTACCCACCTCCTCTTCCAGCCTCTAGAATGAGGGGGATGGGGCGCAAGATGCCTGGGCCCCGCAAAAGGCCTGGAAGGAAGCCCTTCCTCAAGGAGGCGTGGGACCGCCTCTCCCCCGAGGAGCGGAGGCGGCTTGTGGAGGGGCTCTTCCTCCTCCTCTCCCTCCTTCCTTTGGGCCAGCTTGGCCGGGTAGGGGCCTGGCTGAAGTTCCTGGCGGGCCCCGGGGGGCAGGTGGCCTGGGGGCTTCTCCGCCTCCTTAAGCGCTAGGCCTTTTCCGGGGTATACTTTTTCTTTGTGCGGGACGTCCTCGAGGTCCTGGAGTTCCCCAAGGTGCGGGCCCTCCTGGCGGAAAGGGCCAAGACCCCCTTGGGGAGGGAGCTGGCCTTGGCCCTCGCCCCCCTTTCCCGGGAGGAGGCCGAGCGGCGCCACCAGTTGACCCAGGAGGCGCAAAGCTACCCCTACGCCCTCCCCGAGGCGGGGTCGCTCCGGGAGGCCTACCAGAAAGCCCTCTCCGGGGGCAAGCTTTCCGGCCTCGAGCTCCTCAAGGCCGCCCAGGCCTTGGAAGGGGCCATGGCCCTTAAGGAAGAGCTCGCCCCCCTACGGAACGCCCTGAGCCAGGTGGCGGAGGCCATCGGGGACCACAGCGCCTTCCTGGGCCGGGTGAAAAAGGCCCTGGACGAGGAGGGGGCGGTGAGGGACGAGGCAAGCCCCCGCCTCCACCAGATCCGCCGGGAGCTAAGGCCCCTCCGCCAGGAGATCCTGGACCGCCTCTATGCCCTCATGGACCGCCACCGGGAGGCCTTCCAGGACCGCTTTGTCACCCTGCGTCGGGACCGCTACTGCGTGCCCGTGAAGGCGGGCTTCGCCCACAAGGTGCCCGGCATCCTCCTGGACGAGTCCGAGTCCGGGGCCACCCTCTTCGTGGAGCCCCTTTCCGTGGTGAAGCTCAACAACCGCCTCCAGGCCCTGAGGCTTCAGGAGGAAGAGGAGGTGAACCGCATCCTGCGGGAGCTTTCCGAGCGCCTGGCCCAGGACGAGGGGGTGGCCCAGACCCTCAAGGCCCTGGCCCTTTTGGACCTGGTCCAGGCCCAGGCCGCCTTGGCCAAGGACCTGGGCCTCGCCCGCCCCCGCTTTGGCGAGCGCTACGAGCTGGCGGAAGCCTTCCATCCCCTCATCCCAAACCCCGTGAAAAACTCCTTCGCCCTGGACGAAAAGACCCGCTTCATCCTCATCTCCGGGCCCAACATGGGGGGGAAGACCGCCCTCCTAAAGACCCTGGGCCTAGCGGTCCTCATGGCCCAATCGGGGCTTTTTGTCGGGGCCAAGAGGGCCCTTCTCGCCTGGCCCGACCGGGTCTACGCCGACATTGGGGACGAGCAGTCCTTGCAGGAGAACCTCTCCACCTTCGCCGGGCACCTCCGAAGGCTAAAGGAGATGCTGGAGGAGGCCACGCCCCACAGCCTCGTCCTCATAGACGAGCTGGGAAGCGGCACCGACCCCGAGGAAGGGGCGGCGCTTTCCCAAGCCATCCTGGAAGCCCTTCTGGAGCGGGGGGTGAAGGGGATGGTCACCACCCACCTCTCCCCCCTCAAGGCCTTCGCCCAGGGGCGGGAAGGCATCCTGAACGCCTCCATGCGCTTTGACCTCGAGGCCCTCCGCCCCACCTACGAGCTCGTCCTGGGGGTGCCGGGGCGGAGCTACGCCCTGGCCATCGCCCGGAGGCTTTCCCTGCCCGAGGCGGTGCTCCAGCGGGCGGAGGCCCTTCTGCCGGAAGGGGGAAGGCTGGAAACCCTTTTAGAGCGCCTGGAGGCGGAAAGGCTCCGCCTGGAGGAGGAAAAACGCCGCCTGGAAGGGGAGCTGGCCCGGGCCGAGGCCTTGCGGCAAAGGCTGGAGGAGCGGGAAAGAAGCTACCAAGAGGAGCGGCAAGCCCGCCTAAAGGCCGTGGAGGAGGAGGTGCGGCAGAGGCTTTTGGAGGTGGAGGCGGAGCTCAAGGCCATCCGGGAGAAGGCGAAAACCGAAAGCAAGCGGGACGCCCTCCGGGAGCTCATGGAGCTCCGGGCACGCTACGCCAAGAAGGCCCCTCCTCCCCCGCCCCCGCCCGGCCTCGCCCCCGGCAGCCTGGTGGAGGTGCCCGCTTTGGGCAAGCGGGGCCGGGTGGTGGAGGTACGGGGGGAGGAAGCCTTGGTCCAGGTGGGGCCTTTGAAGATGAGCCTGAAGGCCAAGGAGCTCACGCCCCTACCCCAGGAAGAGGCGCCCAAGCCCCTCCTGGCCAAACCCAAGCGGGAGGTGAAGGAGGTGGACTTAAGGGGCCTCACGGTGGAGGAAGCCCTCCTCGAGGTGGACCAAGCCCTGGAGGAGGCGCAGGCCTTAGGGCTCACCACCCTCCGCCTCCTCCACGGCAAGGGCACGGGGGCCCTGCGCCAGGCCATCCGCGAGGCCCTTAGGCGGGACAAGCGGGTGGAAAGCTTCGCCGACGCCCCGCCCCACGAGGGCGGGCACGGGGTAACGGTGGCCGTGCTACGAGGCGGTTAGGGGCCGGCCTTCCAGGGCCTCTATCTGCCGGCGCACCGCCTCGGGCAGGGGGGCGGGCTTTCCCCCTTCCAACCACACCAACACCCCCACCCCTTGGGCGGCGGGCACGCCGCCAGCGGTGATGCGGTGCTCCATGCGCAGGCTGGAGCGGCCCATCCCCACCGCCCGCACCCCCACCAGGACCTCGTCTTCCAGGAAGATGGGCTTCAGGTAGTCCACCTCCATGCGGGCCACCACGAAATGTCCCTCCTCCAGCCAATCGGGGGAGATTTTTTGGAAATAGCGGATGCGGGCAAGCTCCATGTAGGAGAGGAAAACGGCGTTGTTCACATGGCCTAAGGGGTCTAGATCGCGAAAGCGAACGTCCACCCGCACCACAACCGGGAACCCTTCCATGGCCTCAGTCTATACCTTAACCCCCCCCGGGGAAGGCGTATCCTAAGAAACGTGTACCTACACCGGTCCCGGCTCTTCCGGGCCCTGGAAGAAGGCCTCGCCGAGGGGGTTCTCCTCCACGCCCCGGCCGGCTTCGGCAAGACCCTCCTCTTGAAAAGCTTCGCCGAAGCCCACGGGCTCCACTACCGCCGGGAGTGGCTTCCCGAGCCCGGCTGCTACGATCTGCGGGAGGAAGCCCCCCCCGAAATCCTTCCCGGGCAGGTGGTGGGAACGCGAAGAGCCCGCCTTCCCGCCCCCCACCGCCTGGGGCCCGAGGAACTGGCCTTCACCCCGGAAGAGGTGCGGGAGCTGGCCCGCCGCCTAGGGCGCAGGGAGCTCGCCGAGGAGGTCTACGGCCTCTTTGGAGGCTGGCCCCATCTCACCCGCAAAGCCTTGGAAGAGGGGGTTGCGTCCTTTGCCCCGGAGCTTCGGGCCTTTTTGGAAGGGACACTGCCTCCCCTGGAGCTAAGCCCCTTCCGGCTTCCCCTTCCCGAGGCCGCCTTCCGCCAGGCGGGGTTCAATGAGGCCGTGGAAGCCCTTTTGGAAAGGGCTTTGGCCGGCGGGGTTCCCCTTCGCCTCCTTCCCGCCCTGGAGGCCTACCTTCGGGCCACCCACCCCCTACCCCCTTCGGAGGTGGCCCGGAGGCTGTTGGAGGCGGCCTTGGCCCTGGGGGCTTGGGAGGAAGCCTTGGAGGTGGCAAGTCTCTATGGGGAAGACCTTCTTCTGTGGGCTTTGGAGCGGGGGGGAAGGCCCCTTCTGGAAAAGGGGAAGGTGGAGGTCTTCTTCCGCCACGCCGACCGGGTGGAACACCCCTCCCCCCGCCTGCGCCTCCTCCTGGCCCTGGGGCACCGGATGCGGGGGGAGCTGGACCGGGGTTTGGCGGTGCTGGAGGGTTTCCCAGAGGAGGACAAAAACCTTCTGGGGGAAGCCCTCCTGGCCCGGGGCACCCTCCTGGGCCTAAAGGGGGAGCACGCCGAGGCTGAGCGGGTCTTCTCCCAGGGGGTGGCCCTGGGGGAAGGGCCTTTACGGGCGCGCTTTCTCACGAGCCGGGGGGCGGCCCGCATCCGCCTTGGCCGCTACCGGGAAGCGGCTTCAGACCTCGAGGAAGCCCTTGCCCTCGCCCGTAGGGAGCGGAAGCGGGAGGTGGAGGCCCTGGCCCTGCACAACCTGGCCATCGCCCGCCACCACCTGGGGGAGCTTTCCGAGGCGGTGCGCCTTTACCGGGAGGTCCTTCCCCTCAAGACCACCCCTCTTTCCCAGGCTTACACCCTGCTTTCCCTGGGAGAAGCCCTGCGCTACCTGGGGCAGTTTCTGCAGGCCAAGCGCACCCTTTTGGAGGCGAAGCAAAAGGCCCAGGCCTCCGGGGACTACCGCGCCCTGGGCTACACCCTCCTCAACCTCGCCGACCTCTTTCGGGAGGCCCGCTTCCCCGAGGCGGAGGGCCTCTACCGGGAGGCGGAGGCCTCCCTGGAAAGGGCCCAGGACCCCTACGCCTTGGGCCTCGTCCATCTGGGGCTAGCCCAGCTCGGGGTGAGGGGGAGCCTGGAGCGGGCCAAGGCCTTTTTCCAGGAGGGGGGAAGCCCAGGGGAGATGGCGGAGTGGCACCTGGTGGCGGGCAGGCTCTGCGGCAGGCCCGAGCACTTCCAAGAGGCCCTGCGCCTGGCCGAGAGGGTGGAGGCAGGGCGGCTTGTCCTCCTCTCCCGGCTGGAGCTTTTCCTAAAGGAACCCTCCTCCGCAGAGGCCAAGGCCCTAGCCAAGGAAGCGGTCAGGGTGGGCTTCCAAGACTTCTGGCTTTGGGAAAGGGCCCTACTCCTTCCCCTCTTTGCCTTCGAGGCCGGGGAGGAGGCGCTTTTGGAAAGGCTTTTAGAAGGGGTGGGATGGCTCAGGGTGCGGAGCCTGGGGGCCCTCGAGGCCAAAACCCAAGACGGCCCCCTCCCCCTTCCTTCCCGCAAGGAGCTCTTGCTCCTCCTCCTCCTCTGGCAAAACGGCCCCTTGCCGGCAACCGCCTTGGCCCAGCGCCTTTTCCCCGAGAGCAAGAACCCCAAAAAGCGCCTCCAGGTGGCGGTCCACCACCTGAGGGAAGCCCTGAACCCCGACCTCCTCCGCTTGGAAGGCGAGGTGTACCGGGCCTTCCTGCCCCCCGGGGTCTGGTGGGACGCCCTCCTTAAGCGGGGCCTTTCCCGCTGGCTTAAGCGGTTCCCCCTCCCCCGGGCCAAAACCCGGGTGGAGGAAGCCCTTCCCGGAAGGTTTTCCTTTCAAGCCTGGTTAACCAAGGATTAACCGAGCCTGTGCTAAAGGGTGGGGTGAGGCCCCAAGGGTCTCTGCAGAGGAGGTGAAGCACTATGCGGAAAGCGGCGTATGCGCTTCTCCTTGGCCTCGCCCTTCTCCTCGCCGCCTGCGGGGGGGCAGGGGGGTACCGGCTCGGGCGGCGGGGGTGGAGGCGGCGGGGGTGGCGGAGGCAGTGACGGAGGTACCGGTAGCCTTAGCGACGGCCAAGCCCAAAGCCTCGGGCAAGCGTTTTCCCAGTACTTCCTGCAAGATCTCCTCCTCGATATGTTTACGGGCGATTTTATAAGCGGCTTGACCAATACGACTAACCCGAGAGGCCTCAGCTTTCAGGGAAGCCTTGAGCCTCAGCAGTCCCCGAATTGCGCCCGGGAGTACGCGGAGGAAACGGGGAACACAACAGATAGCGACAATGACGGTGTTAGCGTAAATTCCACGTACACGGTAGACGCAGATTGCACGTTTTCCTGGCAAGGGACCACATACCACTGGATCATCCAGGGCAAGCTATGGGAAACCGATGCAAACGACAGCGACCCCTGGGTTTGGAAGATGGGCATTGAAGGGTTAACGGGAACTCAATTCTTCATCTACGACTACTCCATCAATGGTAGCACCACCCGACTTCGTTACAAAGGCGAGGCGGAAGGCAAGCGTGTGGGTAACACGTATTGCATCCGTCTGAACGATTTCCAACACCAGGCGACTCCTCCTTCGGGTCCTACCTTCTACCTGAGCGTCTCTGGGGAAGGCTGCTTCACTCCGCAGAATCCCTCCTGGCAGCCGGGAGATCCCGTGAACGGCAGGCTCACCCTCGAGTACCAGCAAACCTGGCATTGGGATGGCGGCCCCGGAGAGTTCCGCTTTACGGTAACCACACCCGATCCCCTGGAGCTGAGGAGCACCTGCTATAACTATGTTGTAGACGGAACAATCCGCTTGGGGTGGCAGGATCCCGATGGACACACATATGTTTTGGAAATTGATTGGACCTCTTGCGGAAACGCCGACATCTACTACAACGGCGGGCTAGTGGGCCGCGTGTCCGGTTAGAAGGCGTGTACACGTGAAGGCGAGCCACGCGCAAGCCCTAGTGAACCTCGCCCCCCCTTAAGGAGGGGGCCTTTGCACCCCAAGGCCCTTATGCGCAGGTTTTCTCTTCTCCTGGCCTTTCTGACGGCTTGCGTCCCCATGCCGGCAGAAACACCTCGGGAAGCACCCTCCCCCCGCTCAAGCCTTCCTCCCTTCCCCGACGCCCACTTCGGCCTCTACCTGGAGCCCGAGGCCCTACGGCGGGCCTTGCCCACCTTACCCCTTCCCGTGGAGGAGAGGGTGCGGCGTAACCTTCCCTCCTTCCCCCTCCTCCTGGCCTTCTGGGGCACCGCCCTGGGGGAGGGGTACGGCGTCCGCATCGGCCGGGTGGTCCGGGAGGCCAAAGCCCTCAGGGTGGAGGTGGTCGCCCAAGGCCCCCCTGCGCCCCCGAAGGAGGTGCGCTACACCTACCCCTTCGACCTGAGGCCCGTCCGGGACCTCCCGTCCTACCCCTTTGAGGTGGTCTTCCAGACCCCGGAGGGCCAGCTCCTCCATCGGGAGCGGGTCCGCCCCCGGGTGAACCTCTTGGGGCGGCCGGAGGCGGTGGGGGACCCCTATGGGGTGGTGGGACAGTGGCAGGAAACCTACCGGGATGGCCGCCACCCGAGGCGCAACCTGGTCCGCCTCCACGAGGACACCCTGGAGGTCTTCTATACCCCGGAGAAGGAGGGCAGCCGCTTCTACCTGGACTTCCCCTACTGGCTTCAGGGAGCCACCTGCGCCCTCACCGACCTCCCCCCGGAGGTCCTGGCCAAGATCAGAGCCTCCTCTCTCTTATCCACGGAGCTAACCCTGCGCGGGGTCCATGCGCCCCTAAGCCAGCGGCACAATCTAGCGGCAAGCCCCCTGCCCCCGGATGGGGTGCCCGAGCAGGCCTACGTGGCCTGCGCCTATCAGGCCCTCGAGGCCCCAGGGGGGCTCGAGGCCATGGTCCTGGACCTCTACCCCGCCAGACTCCTTCGCAGGGCGCCAAGGAGCGTGGAGGTCCTCCGGGCAGAGGCTGGCCCCTCGGAAATCCTCCTTCAGGTCCGCCTCCACCCCCTTCCCTTGGAAGACGTGCCCCTGGACCTCTATACCCTAAACCCACCCCAGCTTCCAAACGGGGAGCGGGTGGCGGTCTTCCCCTACTACGGGTTTGACCGGGACCCCACCCAACCCCGCTACGCCCTCTCCCTCCACAATGGCCTCGAGGGCTTTTACCTCTGGATACTCCATCCCGAGGTCCACACCTTCACCCTCTACGCCCGCCTCGCCTCCTGCCGGGAGGCAGAGGGGCCGGAGATCTCCGCCCTCAACCCGCCCCCCGGGGCCAGTTGCCCGAGCCACCCCTTGGTGGAGGCCTTTTACACCCATCGCAGGGTTTTGGGGCCCGGAGAGGCCCTTTCCCTAAGCCTCCAGTTCCGCTCCCCCAGGGGGTGGCGCTCGGAGCCCTTCACCCTTATCGTTCCCTAGGGGCTTTGGAAGCGGACACTTAACCGGCACTTAACCAGGCTTCTGGTACGTGTGAGCTCAAGGAGGTGAACGGCCATGAAGAAGGCGCTTTGGCTTCTGGCGGCGTTGGCCCTTCTTGCGGCCTGTGCGCCCCGGATCACGGCGGAGCCCCTCCCCGGGGTCAGGGTGGACGTGCCCGTCACCGTGCCAGCCCCATCGGTACCCCAGCCCGGCCAGGCCCAGGGCCAGGGCAGAGGGGTGACCGCTCCCGTGGTCAAGGTCCTTCCCGGGAACCCCTTGCCCCCTCCGGGAAGCGTTTTCTCTGACGACTTCTCCGCCTACCCCACGGGAGCGGTCCTGCCCGTGGTGGCCCCGGACCGGTACGGTTTGCTACGGACCGGTGGGGACTGGCAGAAGATTACCGTGGAAGAAGCCTTTGACCCCACAGGAAAGCTGGATAAGGCGGTGCGCTTGGAAGGGGGCCTTGGGGAAGGCTTCCTTACCCTGGGCGCCGAGGACTGGTCGGACTATCGGGTGAGCTTCCGGCTCAAAACCCTCGAGGCGCCCTACACCGGCAGCCACATCCGGGCTAGGCTCTTCCTGGACGGTTCCGGTTCCCGGGGCCTCGAGTTCTTCCTAGGACGGGACCCCATCAGGGGGGTCGGCCTCTACAAGCTGGCGGGCAATCAGCGGATCCTCCTCCTGCAAAGGCGGCAGCTAGACCCCGTTGCGGAAGCGGTTCTTAGGGACAAGAACTGGCACGATTTCGCCTTTGAGCTGAGGGGGGATGGCACGGTCCGAGCCTTCGTGGACCAAACGGAGGTGCTCAGCTGGAAAGACCCCGATTATAACCGAGGCGGCTTCGGTATCGCTCCCGGGGACGTCACCTTCCAGCTGGACGATCTGCGGGTGGAACGCCTGGACAACACCGCCCCACCCTCCAGCCCTACCGGCGGGTAAGTCCCGCCCGGCCGCGGAGGTGGCTCCGGCATAGGTTTGAGGCCGAGCCTCCCCAGGCCCTCTGCCCCAGGGCCTGGGGAGGCTTCGGCGTGTTGGCGAGCCCTTAGCAGCGCTGGGTGGCCGCATCGGCCCCTACCGGGCAAGGCCGAGGCCCTTTCCCGGAAGGACATAGCCCCCCCATGGCGCTGACCCACGGGTCAGGTATAGTGGGGGCATGACCGAGACCACCTGGGACCTAACCCCCCTTTTTCCCGACCTGGATAGCCCCGAGTTCCGGCGGGCCTGGGAAGGCCTAAGGGGGCAGATCGCCCACCTCCAGGGGCTCCTGGAGAAGGAAACCCCCCTGGGCGAGGTCCTGGCCGCCCTGGACGCCCTCCAGGAGGAGGCCACCCCCCTTTGGGCCTACCTCTACGCCCGCTTCACCGCCAACACCCAGGACGAGGCCGCCTTGGCCAAGCTCTCTGAGCTGGAGATGCTCTTCCTGGACTTCCAGCGCCTAAGGCCAAGGCTAACCCGCTACCTAGCCCTGAAGGACCCCGAGGAGGCCGGGCCCTACCGCATCCTGGTGGAGGAGGCGAAGGAGGAGGCCCTTCACATGATGCCGGAAGGGGAGGAGGTCCTGGCCGCCGAGCTTAGCCTCTCGGGGCGGCGGGCCTGGGCCAAGCTCCACGAGAGCCTTACCAGCCAGATCACCGCGGTGGTGGACGGGGAGGAGCTACCCATCACCCAGGTGCGCAACCTCTACTTCCACCCCGAGGAGGCGGTGCGCAGGAAGGCCTACGAGGCGGAGCTTAAGGCCTGGGAAGCCCATGAGGTGCCCTTGGCCTTTGCCCTCAACGGGGTGAAGGGGGAGGCGAGCGTCCTCCACCGGCGGCGAGGGTACCGGGACGACCTCGAGCCCACCCTTTTCCGCAACCGCATCCGCCGCAAAACCCTTGCCGCCTTGCAAGAGGCGGTGCGGGAAAGCCTCCCCCTTTTCCGCCGCTACTTCCACCTGAAGGCCAAGGCCCTGGGCAAGGCGCGCCTGGACTGGTGGGACCTCTTCGCCCCCATCGGCCAGGGGCGGCGCTGGACCCTGGAGGAGGCCCGGCGCTTCATCCGGGAAAAGCTCGCCGCCTTCGCCCCGGGGGCCGCCCAGGTGGCGGAGGCCGCCTTTGCCGAGCGCTGGATGGACCTCCTCCCCCGCAAGGCAAAGGTGGGCGGGGCCTACTGCATGCCGAGAGGAAGCGGCAAAAGCCTCATCCTGGCCAACTACGAGGAGAGTTTCGAATCGGTGTCCACCCTGGCCCACGAGCTCGGCCACGCCTACCACAACTTCGCCCTGGCCCAGGCCCCGGCCGCCCTGCGGGAGGTGCCCATGACCCTGGCGGAAACCGCCAGCATCATGAACGAGACCCTGGTGGTGGAGGCGGCCCTCAAGGAGGCCTCCCCTGAGGAGGGCCTCCTCATCCTGGACGCCTATTTGCAAGGAGCGGCCCAGGTGGTGGTGGACATCCATAGCCGCTTCCTCTTTGAGTCTTGGGTCTTCCAAAAGCGCAAGGAGCGGGAGCTTTCCCCCAGGGAGTTCAAGGAGCTCATGCTTAAGGCCCAGGAGGAGGCCTACGGGGAGGCCCTGGCCACCCGCCACCCCTACATGTGGGCGGTCAAGGGGCACTACTACGGCGCGGACTTCTACAACTACCCCTACACCTTCGGCCTCCTCTTCGGCCTCGCCGTCTACGAAACCGCCAAGGAGGACCCCGGCTTCGCCGAGGGCTACGAGAAGCTCCTGGCGGAGTCGGGGATGCACACCGCCGAGGCCTTGGGGCGCCGCTTCGGCTTTGACCTGGAAAGCCCCGCCTTCTGGGGCAAGGGGCTTAAGGTTCTGGCGGACAAGGTGGCGGAGCTGAAAAGGCGGCTTTCCTGACCGCCTCCTGACAAGAGGGGATAGATTTGGGGGAAGATGCGGGTCCTCCTGCTTTGCACCCACAACTCCGCCCGGAGCCAGATGGCGGAGGCCTGGCTTAGGCACTTCGCCCAGGAGCTTGGCCTTGCCCTAGAAGTCCACTCCGCCGGCACGGAGAAGGCCTTCGTGAAGGAGGAGGCCAAGCGGGTGATGGCGGAGGTGGGGCTGGACCTTTCGGGCCACCGCTCCAAGACCCTCCTCGAGGTCCCCGACCCCTGGAACTTCGACCTGGTCCTCACCGTGTGCGACCAGGCCAAGGAGGCCTGTCCCGCCTACCCAGCCAAGACGGAGAAGCGCCACGTCTCCTTCCCCGACCCCACGGGGCAACCCCTGGAGGAATGGCGCCGGGTGCGGGACGCCTTAGGGCGCATGTGCCGCCATCTGGCGGAAAGCCTTAAGAAGGGGGAGATCCCCAGCGACGAGGCCCTGCGCCGGGCGGCGGGGCTTTAGGGCTTGTCCCCCACATGGATGGCCGCCACCCCGAAGGTGAGGAGCTCGTAGCGCACGGAAAAGCCCGCCCGCTCCATGAGGCCTTTTAGGGCCTCTGGGGGCGGGAAGGCCTCCACGCTTTCCGGGAGGTAGCGGTAGGCGCCGAAGTTCCCCGAGATCACCCCCCCGAGGAAGGGGAGGACCCTTTGGAAGTACACCCGGTAGACCAGGCCAAAGGCCCCCGTGGGGGGCGGGGGGAATTCCAGGAGGACGAGCCTCCCCCCGGGGGCCAGGACCCGGTGGAGCTCGGCGAGGGCCTTCCCGTAGTCGGCGAAGTTGCGGAAGCCGAAGGCGACGGTGATGGCGTCAAAGGCCCCCTCGGGGAAGGGGAGGGCGAGGGCGTCGGCCTCGAGGAAGCGCACCTCTAGCCCCCGCGCCTGCGCCTTTTTCCGGGCGATCTCCAGCATGGGGGGGGCAAAGTCCACCCCCACCACCTCCGCCACCGGGGCCTTGGCCTTGAGAAGCAGGGCCAGGTCCCCCGTGCCCGTGGCCAGGTCCAGGATGCGCCTTGGGCTCTTTTCCAGGGCCAGGGCCACCGCCCGCCTTCGCCAGCGCACGTCCGCCCCCAGGGAGAGAAGGCGGTTTAGAAGGTCGTAGCGGGGGGCGATCTCCGAGAACATCCGCCGCACCCGCTTGGCTTTCTCCTCGGGCAAGGCCGCCACGAGGGGAGTCTAGCACCAAGAGGGCGTTCCGCCCAGGCGGGTGGGGTACAATCGTGGGCGTGTTGACGGACCGGAAACGCCTAGGGGTCCTGGTTCTGTTGGGGGGAGGGCTCACCTTCCTCCTCTGGTACCTGGCCCCCTGGGCCGTACCCCACCGCCTCTTCGGCGGCGAAGGCGTCCTCCTGAACCCCTTCGGCCACCACCTGCCCCAAGGGAGCCTCCCCCAAGGCTACCGGGACGGCTGGCTTTACCCCCTCTTCTATCTTGGCCTGGTCTGGCTCGGCCTGAGCCTCCTCCTCCCCTGGACCAAGGCCGGCCCCCGGGGGCTTTACCTGGCGGGGGCTTTGGGGCTTGGGTTTTTCCTCCTGGTTTATGTGCTTTTCCAAGGTAGCGTGGCCGAGGTGAACCGCCTGGCGGAAAGGCCGGCGCTCCGCCGCTACAGCCTGGGCCTAGGGAGCTACGCCACCTTGGCCTATAGCCTCTACCTCCTCCTCCTCGCCCGCACCTTTTCCCCAGGGGGCCTCGCCTTTTTGGTGCGGCGGCGGGGGGTGGTGGTGCCCCTTTTCTCCTTGCTCCTCGCCTCCCTCTTGGGAGGGGTCATGGTGGCGGTGCTTAAGGAAAGCCCCGGGGAAGCGGGCTCTTGGCGGGAGGCCCTCATGCTCAAGCTGGATCTCATCACCTACACCTACCAGCTCCTTTATAGCCCCCTGGTGAACCCCTCGGGCTTCCTACAAAGCCTCCTTCTGGCCACCCCCCTCATCTTCACCGGCCTCGCCGTGGCCTTGGGCTTTAGGGGCGGCCTGTTCAACATCGGCGCCCCGGGCCAGCTGATCCTTGGGGCCATCGCCGCCATGCTGGTGGGGGTGTACCTGCCGGGACCCAGGTGGCTCGTCCTGCCCCTGGCCATCCTGGCCGCCGCGGTGGCGGGAGGGCTTTGGGGAGCCTTGCCGGGCTGGCTCAAGGCCCGTTTTGGTGCCCACGAGGTAATCAACACCATCATGTTCAACTACATCGCCGCAAGCCTCTTCCTCTTCCTCATCTCCGCCAACGAGTACAAGTTCTTCGGCCAAACCCTCTACCTGCCCTTCAAGTACCCAGGCTATGAGGCGCGGAGCTACGAGGTCCGCCCCGAGGCCCGCTTGCCCCACTGGACCGAGCTGGTGGCGCCGGGCGGGGAGCTTTCCTTCGCCTTGCCCTTGGCCTTCCTCCTGGGGCTTCTCGGCTACTTCTTGGTACGGAAGAGCCTGGGGCACCGGGTGCTTGCCGCCCTCCTCCTTGGGGTCGTGGGGTATGGGCTTGGGGGCCTTCTCCCTGGACCCCAGGTGGCCTTCGGCCCCGACCTCACCTCGGTGCGGCTCAACGGGGCCTTCCTCCTCGCCCTCTTGGCCCTGCTCTTCTTCCACTTTTACGTCTTCCGGACCGTGGGGGGGTACGAGCTGCGCGCCCTGGGCCTCGCCCCCAAGGCAGCGGAGTACGGGGGGGTGCTGGCGGGGCGGAAGATAGTTCTCATCCTGTTCCTAGCGGGGGCCTTGGCAGGGCTTGCCGCCACCCACTACGTGCTGGGTGGGGGGATTGACGAGTACCGCCTAAAGCAGTCCCTCCCCTACTCCGTGGGGTTTGACGGCATCGCCGTGGCCCTCATGGGCCAGAACACCCCCCTAGGGGTGGGGCTTGCCGCCTGGCTTTTTGGCATCCTCCTCACCGGGGGGCTTCAGGTGAACCTGCAGCTTGGCATCAGCCGGGAGCTGGTCTCCGTCTTGCAGGCCCTCATCGTGCTCTTCATCGCCGCTGGGGGCTTTTTGCCCCGCTACTTCACCGATCCCCTTAGGGCGGCGGAGGTGGAGCTGCGGGAAGAGGGGAAGGAGGTGCGGGCGTGAGCCTGGACGCCGCCTTCCTCACCGCCCTATTCCTCTCCACCCTGCGCCAGACCACCCCCCTCCTCTTCACCGCCTTGGGGGGGATGTTCTCGGAAAGGAGCGGGGTGGTGAACATCGCCCTCGAGGGCATCATCCTCTTCGGGGCCCTCACCGCAGCGGTGGTGGTGGAGCGCTTCGAGGCCGCCTTGGGCCCGGGGCCCCACCCCTGGCTCCCCTGGGTGGGGGTCTTGGCCGCCATGGCTGTGGGGGGCCTGGTGGCCTGGGTGCACGGGGTGGTTTCCATCCGCTACCGGGCGGACCAGATCATTAGCGGCACCGCCATCAACCTCCTGGCGGCGGGGGCCCCGAGCCTGGTCCTCACCTACTTCTACGGCAACGCCACCAGCTCCAAGGAGGTGGCGAACCGCCTCCCCCTCCTGGGCCCTGAGGGCTTTGCCCTCTCCCCCTTGGTCTACCTGGCCTTCCTCCTGGTGCCCTTGGCCTGGTGGGTGCTTTTCAAGACCCCCTTCGGCCTCCGCCTCCGGGCCGTGGGGGAGCACCCTGAAGCCGCGGACACCTTGGGGGTGAACGTGTACCGCCTGCGCTACGTGGGGGTGGTGCTTTCCGGGGTCTTGGCGGGGCTTGCCGGGGCCTACCTGGCCATCGGCTTCCTCAACCAGTTCGTGCGGGGAATGTCGGCGGGGATGGGCTTCATCGCCCTGGCGGCCATGATCTTCGGCAAGTGGCACCCCGTGGGCATCCTCTTTTCCACCCTGCTCTTCGGTTTCGCCTCGGCCCTGGCCATCCAGCTTCAGGGGACGGAGATCCTCCCCGCCGTCTTGGTGCAGGCCTTCCCCTACGTGGTCACGGTGCTGGTGCTGGCGGGCTTCATCGGGCGTAGCCGTCCTCCGGCGGCGGTGGGCAAGCCCTACGAGAAGTAGGGCTTTACCCGCTTCCGCAGCCTGCCGAAGCGGTAGAAGAGAAGGAGGACGCTCCCGTCAGGAAAGCGGAGCTCCACCCCCCTTCCCCTCAGGGCGAAGTCCAAAAGGCCCTCGGCCCCTTCCCCCTGGACGAAGCGGGCAAAGCCGTCCGCCCGCAGGTAGAGGAAGCCCCTTTCCAAAAAGACCTGGGCCTCCGTGGCCTGGCGGTTCAGGACCAGGCGGCGCACCCTTTGGGCGAAGGCCTGGGCCTGGGTCAAGGGGTGAAGGCCTCCTCCCCCGCGCGGCCGTAAAGCCCCTTGCCGTAGTAGAGGAGGGCAAGGCCGGGCTTGGGCCGCTTCCTCTCATCCAAAAGCGCTTCTTCCTCCCACACCGCCACCACCTTCCCCACGAAAAGGTCGTGGTCGCCGAGGGTGCGCACTTCCAAAAGCTCCAGCTCGTAAGCGGCGTAGGCCCCTTCCAGGATGGGCACCCCCGTGTGGCCCTGGAAGTGGGGGGCCTGCCCCTTGTCCACCTCCCGGCCGGAAACGCTTCCCAACCACTGCACCAAGGCGGCTTGGGTGTAGGGGTGAAAGCTTGCGGAAAAGCGCCTAGCCTTAAGGAGGAGGCCGTGGGTAAAGCGCTTGGGGCTTAGGGAAACCCCAAAGAGGGGCGGGTCGGCGGAAAGGCCCGTGTTCCAGACGGCGGGGCAGAAGTTCACCCGCTCCCCAAGCCGCACCCCCACCACGGCGGGCACACCGGGGTAGTAGTGGTAAAAGCCGGGAATAGGGCCTTGGGGCAGGTAGCTTTTCACGCCAGGTCCTCCTTGGAAACCTCCAGGCTCTTCCCCTCTTCCAGCAAGAGCTCCACCGTGCCCTTCAAGGGGTTCACCTTCTGCACCTTACCGCAGATGCCCGCCTTGGTGCAGGCCCGGGCGTTCCTTTTGGGAAGCTCGGCCAGAAGCTCCTGGTACACGGGGTGCTCGTAGGCCAAGCAGCAAAGAAGCCGCCCGCAGGGCCCCGAGATCTTCTCGGGGTTAAGGGGGAGTTGCTGGTCTCGGGCGAGCTTGATGGAAACCTGGGCAAAGCCCTGGAGCCAGGTGGAGCAACAGCTCTCCATGCCGCAGGCCCCCAAGGCGCCCAGGTACTGGGCCTCCTCTCGAGGGCCTTCCGCCACAAACTCCACCCGGGCGTCATAGCGCCCGGCCAGCTCCCGGGTGAAGCGGCGCAGGTTCACCCGCTCCGCCGCAGCGTAGTGAACCAGGAGGTGGCGGCCGTCCAGGGTGAAGTCGCACCCCAGGACCTTGGCCTCCACCCTCTCTTCCCTAAGCCGGGCCCGTAGGTAAAAGGCCGCCTCCTCGGCCTTGGCCCGCAGGCGCGCCGCCTGGTCCAGGTCTTCCTTGGTGGCGAGGCGCACCACCTCGCCCTCCTCCCGGGCCTTCCGCGGGGGGGTGCGCACCTTGCCCACCTCGAGGCCCCGATTCGTGCGCACCACCACGTACGCCTCCAGGGGCGGGGGCTCCCCCTGGAAGGCGAAGTAGCGGAGAAGGGGGGTGCGGAAGCGGACGCCCACGGTCATGCTTCTAAGTCTAAGGCCAAGCGGGCCAGGACCAGCTCAGGGTTCACGTAGCCCTCCAGGGCCTCGCGGGCGGACTCCAGGGCCAAAAGGGCCCTGGGCCTTTCCCTGAGGAGGGCGTGGAGGGCAAAAAACCCCTCCTCTTCCGCCAAGAGCTCCCGCAACAGCGCAAGCCGGGCCAAGGGCGGCGCCTTAAGGGCCTGGCGGGCCCGCTCCATCCGGGCCCGATGGGCCTCCGGGTCAGCCAGGGCACGGAAAAGCCGCCCCGGGGCCCCGGCGGCGTAGGCCAGAAGCTCCGGGTCTTGGGTGAAGGGAAGAAGCTTCTCCTCCGGCACGGGGCCGAAGGGTACCTCCAGGGCCCGGCTGGCCAGGGTGGAGAGGAGGGTGTCCCGGCTGGGGGCGATGAGGACGATGCGCCCGTAGGAAGGAGGCTCTTCCAGGAGCTTGAGGAGGGCGTTGGCCGCCGTCTCGGTAAGGAGGTGGGCGGCATCGAGGATGGCCACCTTCACCCGCTCCCGGGGGTGGGTGGCGAACCAGGCAAAAAGGGGCTCCACCTCCTCCAGCCGCACCTCCCTCTCCCCCCTTAGGCCCCGCTCCTTGGGCCCGATCTCCAGGAGGTCGGGGTGCTCCGCCAAGGGGGGCGGGGGGAAGCCCCGGTTGAGGCCCAGGGCGTACCAGCGGGCCACGGTGCGCCGCCCCACCCCCTCAGGCCCGGAAAAGAGCAGGGTGTGGGCGGCAAGGCGGGGCAAGAGGGCCAAAATCCCCTCGTGCCCGATTACTCCCCCCGGGTGAGGCGCGTGTAGAGCCATTCGGGAAACCCCTCCTCCCTAAGGCGCTGGGCCACCCGCTCCGCAGGGTAGGCTATGCGGAAGAACTCCACCTGGTTTCCCTCCCACAGGGCGAAGGCCGCCCCCGGCACCCGGTCGCGGGGCTGACCCACGGAGCCAGGGTTGACCAAAGCCCGCACCGTGGGGGGAAGGAGGAGCTCCCCCCCCTGGGCGAAGCTCTGGTAGCGCACCCAAGGCCTGGGGCCGGTGAGCTCCAAAAAGGCTCCCGCCAGGTGGGTGTGGCCGTGGAAGGCGAGCCGGGCCTCGGTGCAGCGGAAGCCCTCCCGGGCGAGTTCCAGCTCGTCCAGGTACTCCAGGGGGTCACAGGGGCTCCCGTGGACCAAAAGCGCCCCCTCCACCTCCCTTTGCCAGGGCCAGGAAGCGAGGAAGGCAAGGTGGGCCTGGGACAAGCGCGCCCGTTGCCAGGCCAGGATCTCCATCACCGCCCCCTCTAGGGGAAGCTGGTCTAAGGCCAGAAGCCAGGCGTCATGGTTGCCCAAGACGCAAAGGGCTTCCACCTCCCTAAGCCAGTCCAGCACCCGGTCCCCATCGGGGTAGTAGCCCACCGCATCCCCCAGGAAGAGAACCCGGTCAAAGGGGGGAGCCGCCTCCAGCACGGCTTCCAGGGCGGGCCAATTCCCGTGGATGTCCGAGAGGACCAGGTAGCGCACGGGGCTTAGGATACCATGAGAACATGGCTTCTGCCCTCTTGGAAAGGCTTTCCTTGGACCTCGAGGCCTTCTCGGAGAAGGTGCGGGCCGGCCTGGACGAGTTCGGCACCCTCTACGCCTACCTGGAAGGAGGCCGGGGCGGGGGGACCACCCTCCTCCACGCCCCCTACGAGGAGGCCCTTCCCGTGCTCCAAGCCCTGAACGGCCTCGCCTTTCGCGGCCGCATCCTGTTGGCCTTAGACCCCTCCCCCCTTTCCCCCACCCAGGAAGGCTTACCCCTCACCGGGCCCACCCGCGCCCCCCTGGAGCACCTTCTTGGGCGCTTTGTCCCAGACCGTCTCCTTTTGGTCTTTCCCGGGGAAGGCCTGGGCCTGGCCTTTGCGGGCGGTAAGGAAACCGCCTCGGGCTGGCAACCCCTGGAGGCGGAGGAAGCGCCCCTCATCCTCCACGTGGAGGCCCCCACCGGCTTCACCTACCGGGAGGTGCGAAGCTACGAGCCCTGGGAAAGCCCTCCCTTGCCCGTGGCGCTCCCCCAGGTCCCGGGCCCTTACTGGGGGGAGGTGGGCCGCAAGCGGGGGATTCCCACCTACGGGGTGGGTCTGGTAAACTTGAGGCCAAGCCTGGAGGCGCTTTTTCGCCTCTGATAAGGGAGGGAAGCATGGTTTATATCGCCCTTTTCGCCCTGGGAGCCGCTTTGGTGACCCTGCTATTCTACCTGATCCTGAACCCCCGGGTCCTCACCACGGAAGGCGAAACCTTTGACCTGCGCTTTATCCTCTTCATGCTCATCCTCATCGTCCTCTCCGCCGCCACCGTGGCCCTCATGCTCCTTTTGGGCCGGATGTACCATCTGGTCTAGCCGCCTGGACCACCGCCTCCGGGGGCAACTCGCCCCGGAGGTATTTTAGGTCTTTTTCCAGATAGCCCTCCGTGGCCTCGAGGACGGGCAAGAACTCCGGGGGAAACTCCCGCTTTAAGTGGTCCACGCACCGGAGAAGCCCCTCCACCAAAACCCGCTCCTGCTCTCGGCGCCGCTTGCCCCCCCGGAGGGCGCTATAGGCCAGGTGTTCCATCCGCCGCACCACGCAGACCCTAGGCTCCCCTCCCACCCCCTGGCAGGGAAGCCCCTCCGCCCCCCCGCAAACGGTGTAGGCCTCGGCGTAGCGGGGCGCAAGCTCGGGGTACCCCAAAAGGGCCAGCCCCAAGGGCCCTGCGTGGACCGCAGCCAGCCGCAGGTATAGGGCGTGGCGGGCGCGCCGGACCTCCACCTCCATGCTCTCAGGATAGGCCCGAAGCCCTAGGACAAATGACCCCCTTCTTCCAGGCGAAAAGGGCTCCTTAGGCCCGCCAAGGCGATGGCCCGGGCCTCCTCCGGGGCGTAGGAGAGGGCTAAGACCCCCCGGTAAGCCCTTAGGGCCCTCTCCCGCTCCCCCGCCAGGTCCAATAGCTGGCCGAAGCGGGCGAGGACGTAGCCGGGAAGGTAGCCGGGATGCTGAAAGTCCGTGCGAAAGACCTCCTCCATAAGGCTGAGGGCCTGCTGCCACTCTCCCGCCGCCAGGTAGAGCTGGGCCGCCAGGTAAAGGGCCTCGGGGCTTCCGATGGCGAAGAGCCCTTCTAAAAGCGCCCCCCAGTCGTCCTCCTCCTTCAGCTGCCAGGCCCGGTCCAAAAGGGCCCGCTCCCGCTCCTTTTCCGTGGGGGTGTGGGCCTGGGGCAAGGCGTGGGGGAAGGCCTCCGCCAAAAGGGCGTAGTCCAAAAGCTCCGCCACCACCGCCCCTTCCTTCCCCGCCAAGGCCGCCTTCACCCCTTCCATGCGCCGGCGGCGGAAGCCCGTGGCCGGGCCTTCCCCAAAGGCCTCAGCGAAGCCCTGGTAGACCTCCCGCAGGCGGGAAAGAAAGGCCTCCGAGCCCAAGGTCTCGGAGGAAAGGGGGGTCTTGAGGAGGTCCAGCAAGGCCTCGTCAAAGGCCCGCATCCTCTTCAGGTAAGGCGCCCCGAGGGGGTGCTGGGCCAAGGCCTCGCGGAAGGCCTCCGCTTCCCCCTTGAGGTGGGCCTCCGCATCCAAGGGCACCACGGGGATGTTCCTTTCCTCCGCCCAAGGGAGGAGGTGGAAGAGAAGGGGATCCTCCTCCCGCCAGGTGCCTTCCCGCAGGGCCTCTTGCGAGTGGGAGGCCAGGTAGATGGCCTTGGGGCGTGCCTCCTCCAGCATGGCCAAAACCGTAGCCGCGTTGTAGCGTGGGTGCAGGATGTGGAAGGGCCCGAGGGAAGGAAGAAGGAGCATCCTCCCCATCTTAGACCTGAGCGAGCGGAACTACCGCCTGGCAGTGGTGAACGGCTGGCTGGTGTGGCTCGGGGACACCTTTTTGAACGCCAACATCGTCCTTTCCGGCTTCGCCGCCAAGCTGGGGGCCCCAGGTGCCCTCATCGGCCTCCTGCCGGCCCTCCTCCAGGCGGGGGGCATGGTGCCCCAGGCCTTCCTGGCCCCCTATGTGGCCCGCTTTCCCCAGAAGATCGTCCTTTACCGCAAGGTGGCCTCCTTGAGGCTCCTCGGGGTGGTGCTCATGGCCCTTTCCGCCTTCTTGCTGGGGCCTTGGCCCGACCTTCTCCTTGGGGGCTTCCTCCTCGGCCTCCTCCTAAATGCCCTTTTCACCGGGGTTTCCAGCCTGCCCTTCTGGGAGGTGGTGGCCAAGACCGTGCCCCCAAAGCGCCGGGCCGCCCTCTTCTCCGCCCGCAACCTGGTGGGGGGGCTCCTCGCCTTCTTGGCGGGGTTTGGGGTGCGGGAAATCCTGGCCTTGCCCCTTCCCTTTCCCCTGCCCTACGCCCTTCTCTTTAGCCTGGGGGCCCTTTCCTTCGGCCTGGGTTGGCACCTTTTCGGCCAGGTGAACGAACCCGAGGAACCTCCCAGGACCGCCCGGCTAGACCTCAAGCTCCCCCTCCTGCACCCCGGCTTCCGCCGCTACCTCCGGGTGCGGGTGGTCCTGGGCCTCGCCGGGATGGCCGAGCCCTTTTACGCCGTCTACGCCGTGCGCGCCCTAGGGCAGGGGAAAGAGCTTGGCCTTTACCTCTCCCTCTACGCCCTTTCCTTCACCCTTTCCAATCTCCTTTGGGCGAGGCTAGCGGAAAGGGGCTCCAAGGGAGTTCTAAGGGCCGGGGCCGCCTTGGGCCTCCTGGCCCCCCTCCTCGCCCTCCTCCTCGCCCCGGGCCTCTTCGGCCTCGTCTTCCTCCTGCAAGGGGCCTACCTGGCCGCCTTGGGCCTTGCCACCACCACCTACCTCCTCAACCTGGCCCCGCCCGAGGAGCGAAGCGCCTTCATTGGGCTTGGCAACACGGTGGCAGGGGTCTTCGCCTTCTCCACGGTGCTTGGGGGATGGGTGGCGGACCAGGCGGGTTTTTCCGCCCTCTTCCTCTTAGCGGCGAGCCTGTACGCCTTGGCGTTTCTCCTGGGGGAAAGGCTCCCCGAGGAGGGATAAGCCAGGTATAGTGGGGTGCATGACGGTCTATTTGCCGGACGGGAAGGCCCTCGAGGTCCCGGAAGGGGCCACCGCCTACCACGTGGCCAAGGCGGTGGGCCCGGGCCTGGCCAAGGCGGCGGTGGGGGCCATCGTGGACGGGGAAGTTTACGATCTCTTCAAACCCCTACCGCCAGGGGCCAAGGTGCGCATCCTCACCGAGAAGGATCCCGAGTACCAGCTCCTCTTCCGCCACACCCTGGCCCATGTCTTGGCCCAGGCGGTGAAAGAACATTTCCAGGAAAAGGGGTACGACCCGGAAAGCGTCCGGCTCGGGGTGGGCCCGGTGATCGAGAAGGGCTTTTACTACGATATAGACGCCCCCGAGCCCCTCTCGGACGAGGACCTGCCGGCCATCGAGGAAAGGATGCGGGCCATTCTGCAAAAGGACCTCCCCCTGCGCCGCTTCGTCCTCTCCCGGGAAGAGGCCTTGGCTCGCTACCAGGGCAAGGACCCCTACAAGACCGAGCTCATCCAGGACCTCCCCGAGGGGGAGGAGATCAGCTTCTACCAGCAGGGGGACGAGACCTACGGCTTCACCGACCTCTGCCGCGGGCCCCACGTCCCCTCCACGGGCCGCATCCCCCCCCATTTCAAGCTCACCCACGTGGCCGGGGCCTACTGGCGGGGGGACGAACGGCGCCCCATGCTGCAACGGGTCTACGGGGTGGCCTTCCGCACCGCCGAGGAGCTCAAGGAGTACCTCTGGCAGCTGGAAGAAGCCAAAAAGCGGGACCACCGTCGGCTTGGGCGGGAGCTGGAGCTCTTCCTCATCGACCCCATGGTGGGCAAGGGTCTGGTGCTGTGGCTTCCCAAGGGGAACGTAATCCGGGAAGAGCTCATGGCCTTCATGCGGGAGGAGCAAATCAGGCGGGGCTACCAGCTGGTCTCTACCCCCCACATCGGCAGCCTGGAGCTTTACAAGACCTCGGGCCACTACCCCTACTACGCCGAAAGCCAGTTTCCCCCCATCAGCTTCAAGGAGCGGGGTGAGGAGGAGGAATACCTCCTCAAGCCCATGAACTGCCCCCACCACATCCGCATCTACGCCTTCAAAAAGCGCTCCTACCGCGAGCTTCCCCTGAGGATCGCCGAGTTCGGCACCGTCTATCGCTACGAGAAGGCGGGGGAGCTTTTGGGCCTCACGAGGGTGCGGGGCTTCACCCAGGACGACGCTCACCTCTTCTGCACCCCCGAGCAGGTGAAGGGGGAGTTTTTGGGGGTTCTGGACCTGGTGTTAAAGGTCTTCGCCACCCTGGGCCTCAAGGAGTACCGGGCCCGGATCGGGGTGCGGGAGCCGGGAAGCGAAAAGTACGTGGGGGACGAGGCCAAGTGGGCCTTGGCGGAAAGGCAGATCGAGGAGGCGGCCCAGGAAGCGGGCCTTGCCTACACCGTGGAGGCGGGGGACGCCGCCTTCTACGGCCCCAAGCTGGACTTCGTGGTCAAGGACGCCCTGGGCCGGGAGTGGCAACTCGGCACCATCCAAGTGGACTACAACCTGCCCGAGCGCTTCGGCCTCACCTACGTGGGGCCGGACGGGGAGGCGCACCGCCCCGTCATGATCCACCGCGCCCCCTTCGGCTCCTTGGAGCGCTTCATCGGCATCCTCATCGAGCACTTTGCCGGGGACTTCCCCCTGTGGCTTTCCCCGGTGCAGGCGGTGGTCATTCCGGTTTCGGAAAAACAGGAGGACTACGCCCAAGAGGTGGCCTTTAAACTAAAGGAGGCGGGCCTTAGGGCTGAGGCCGACCTGAGGAACGAGCGCATGCAGGCGCGGATCCGCGACGCCGAGGTGCAGAAGGTGCCCTACATCCTGGTGGTGGGGGAAAGGGAAAAGGCGGAGGGGACGGTGAGCGTGCGGCGGCGCCACCGCGGGAACCTGGGAAGCATGCCCCTGGCCACCTTCCTGGAGAAGGCGCTTCTAGAATACCGGGAAAAGCGCTTGGAACCCCCCTTCTGATGCGGGCTCGCTCCACCATTTTTACCATCTTTTTGGAGTACGTCTACCCGGAACGCCAAGCCCGGGTCAAGGACCTCATCGCCATGATGGAGGCCTTGGGCTTTTCCGAGGCGGCGGTGCGCGCCGCCCTCTCCCGGAGCGCCAAGCGGGGCTGGGTGCGGCCGGAGCGGATAGGGCGCACAGCGTACTACGCCCTTTCCGAACGGGTGTACTGGCAGGTGCGGCAGGTGCGCCGCCGCCTTTACGGGCCCAGGCCGCCGTGGGATGGGCGCTTCCTTTTGGTGTTGCCCGAAGGTCCAAAGGACCGGGGAGAGCGGGAGCGCTTCCGCCGGGAGATGGCCCTTTTGGGCTACGGGAGCCTGCAATCGGGGGTGTACCTGGGGGCAGGGGTGGACCTCGAGGCCACCCGGGAGCTCCTAGCGTTCTACCGCCTTTCCGCCACCCTCTTCGCCGGGGAGCACCTGGGTTGCCGGGAGGAGATCCTGCGCATCTTCCCCCTGGACCGGGCCCAGGCCCACTACCGGGCTCTCTTCTCCCAAGAAATGCCCGAGGAGCCGGAAGAGGCCTTTCGCGCCCTTACCCGGCTGGTGCACGAGATGCGCAAGGTTCTTTTCCTGGATCCGCTCTTGCCTCCTGAGCTCTCCCCACCCGGCTTCTTGGGCGCAGAAGCCCGCCGTCAGTACCTAGAACTGCGGGGGGCCCTTTATCTCCGAGCCCTTCCCTTCCTTAGGGGGCTTAACCTCCCTCTTTCCGCCCTCTCACCCCGGGCCCGGTAAGCTTAGGGGTATGAGGCCACCCCTCTTGGCCGCCCTTATCTTTCTTGCTGCTGCCCAAGCACAGGTCATCCTTCCCTTCTGGCACACCGCTGGTCCCCCGGGGAACCGCGTCTTGGAAGAGGCCATCCAAAGCTTCAACGCCAGCCAACGGGCCTACCGGATAGAACCCCGCTACGTGGGGGACTACCGGGAGGCAGGGGTGAAGCTTTTGGCCGCCTTGCGCTCAGGCGGGGCCCCCGTCCTTTTCCACGGGGAGCTTTCCTTCCTGCCCCGGCTCGCCCAAGAGGGCGTAGCCCTGGCCTTGGACGCTTATCTGAAAGACCTCCCCAAAGATCTTTATCCCGAGATGCTCAAGACAGGGCAGGTGAAGGGGAAAACCTTTGGGCTGCCCCTGGGGCTTTCCGTACCCGCTCTTTACTACAACAAAGACGCCTTCCGGGCCCGGGGGCTCAGGCCCCCCCGCACCTGGCCAGAGGTGGAGGAGGCGGCGGCCCGGCTCACGGGCCGCACCGCCAAGGGGATGGTGGTCTCCACGGATATCTGGAGCTTCAACGCCATCGTCATGAGCTTAGGGGGGAGCCTTGTTAGGGACGGGCTTCCTGCCTTCACCTCGAGGGAGGTGGTGGAGGCCCTGGAGACGCTCTACCGCATGGTGCAAAAGGGGCACGCCCAGGCGCGCAACCTGGCGGAGGCCCAGTTCGCCGTGGCTGACTTCCTGCGCACCAAGGCCTTCATGGGCCTCGGGCCCACCACCGCCTTGCCCGTGGTGGAGGCCCAGACCTCCCTCCCCTTCGCCGTGGGGCTCGCCCCCTTGCCCCGGCGGGAAGGGGGAGCGGTGCCCCTTTCCGGGGCGGCCCTTATGGTCCTCAAAGGGGCGAGCCCCGAGCAGGCCCAAGGGGCGGTGGCCTTCTGGCTCCACTTCCTGGAGCCCAAGCGCCAGGCGGAATGGGTGCGCACCACCTGGTACCTGCCCTTGCGCAAGGAGGCGGAGCGCGAGCTCAAGGACTTCCTCAAGGACCCCGAGCGCCAGGCGGTCTTCGCCCAAGCGGAACTGGGGCGGCCCTGGAGCCAAGACCCCGAGCTCGTGGTCTGGTACGGCTATTTGGAGGAGGCCTTAGAGCGGAGCCTGAAGCAAGGGGTAAGGCCCCAGGTGGCCCTGGAGGAAGCCCAACGGAAGGCCCTCGCGGTAGAGAGGCGATAAGCCATGGGCAGAGCGCTTTTCCTCCTTTTGCTTTGGGCCACATGGGCCCAAGCGCAAATCCCTCTACCCCTTTGGCACACCTTGGGGGAAGGCGGGGTCCTGGAAAGCGAAGCCCAGGCGTTCAACCAAGCCCAGTCCCGCTACCATATAGAGCCCCGCTTTGTAGGGGACTATCGGGAGATGGGGGTTCTCTTGGCCGCCGCCCTACGCAACGGCACCGCCCCCCCCTTGGCCCAAGTGGAGCTTGGGTTTCTGCCGGTCTTGGTGCGGGAAGGACTAGTCCAACCCCTCCCCAAACCTCAGGTCCAGGACCTAGACCCTGAACTCTTGCGCTTGGGAGAAGTAAAGGGACGCCTCTACGGATATCCCTTGGGGGTTTCCATCAGCGTGCTTTTTTACAACGCAGACGCCCTCCGAGCCCGGCGACTAACCCCCCCCAAGGACTTTGCCCAGCTTCAATCCGCGGCTCAAAAGCTTTCCAGCCGCTCAGCCAGGGGGCTTCTCTTCTCTGCGGACGTGTATAGCTTCGCTAGCCTTGTCCTGGCCCAAGGAGGCACCCTAAGCCAAGGAGATGCTCCTGCTCTAGACGGAGAAAGCGCCCTAAGGGCCTTGGCGTTTCTCCAAAGCCTAAATCGGGAAGGGGCCTTGCAGGTCCGTTCCGCCACCGAGCTTATTAGCGCTGGAGCCGATTTCCTTCGGACCAAGGCTTTCTTGGCCATGGGCCCCTCCTCCCTTCTGCCGGCGGTAAAAAGCCGCACCCAGCTTCCTTTCACCATCGGCATCGCTCCTATGCCCCTCGAGGCCACGGGAAAAGTGGCGGCCTCGGGATCCGTGCTCGTGGCTCTGCGCCACGCCTCAGCCGAGGAAAGGCGGGGCCTCGAGGCCTTCTACCGCCATATGGCCGAGATGAACCGCCAGCTGACCCTGGCCCGGGGCATTTACTACCTGCCTCTCAACCTAAAAGCCCAGGAGGCCTGGGTAAAGGAAGAGGTGGGCCGCCTTCTCCTGAGCCAAAAGGCGCGCCTTACCCCGTGGCACCAGGATAGCCCCCTGCTCCTTTGGGCTCCTCCCCTCGAGGAAGCCCTAGAGCGCGCTCTAAAGGGGCAGGTGCCCGCCAAAAAGGCCCTGGAAGAAGCCCAAGCCCGGGCCCTGAAAATCCCCTGACCCCTTGGGGATAGCATAGAGCCATGCGGTTTACCCTCCTCCTTCTCTTCCTAGGGGCAAGCCTCGCCCAAGCCCAGGTGGACATCCCCTTCTGGCACGCCATGGATGGCCCCGCCGGCAGGCTCCTCGCCGCCTTTGCCCAAGAGTTCAACGGCCGCCAATCCCAGTACCGGGTATCCCCCCAGTACGCCGGGGACTACAAGGACGCCGAAACCAAGCTGGTAGCCGCCTTGCGCACAGGGGGACAGCCCGTCCTCTTCCAGGCGGAGATTTCCTTCTTCCCCCGCCTGGTGGGGGAAGGGCGGGCTTTGGCTTTGGACGGGTACTTGAACCTGGACCGGGCCTTCTTGGAAGACCTCTTTGAACCCGCCTGGAACTACGGGGTCGTGGAGGGCAAGCGCTATGGCCTTCCCCTTAACACCTCCACACCGGTCCTCTTCTACAACCTGAACGCCTTCCGGGCCAAGGGGCTCAAAGCCCCCCGGGACTGGCAGGAGTTTGAAGCTGTGGCCAAGGCCCTAAGCTCCCGGCAAACCAAGGGGTTCATCTTCGTCACCGACCCTCAGGCCTGGCTTTTCGAGGCCATGGTGACGAGCCGCGGCAGCAGCCTGGTCAAGGACGGCCGCCCCAACTTCCTCTCCCCCGAGGTCTTGGAGGCCTTAGAGATGCTTTGGCGCCTTAACCGCGCCGGGGCCCTATCCGTGCGCAGCATGGCCGAGGCCACCTTCGCCCAGCTGGACTTCGTGCGCACCAAGGGAATGATGGTCATGGCCTCCATCGCCAACTGGCCGGCGGCGGAAAACTTCTCCTTCGCCTTCACCCTGGGGGTAGCCCCCGTGCCCCGGGAACCCCAAGGCAAGGTACCCATGGGCGGAGCCCAGCTCGTGGTTCTCAAGGGGGCCTCCGAGGCCCAGGTGCGGGGCGCTTTGGAGTTCTGGCGGTACCTGATGGAGCCCCGGAACGTGGCCCGCTGGGTGGAAGCCAGCTACTACGTCCCCGTGCGCAAGTCCGCCCTGCCTCTTCTGGAAGAATTCTATCGGGAAAACCCCTTCCGCAAGGTGGCCTTTGAGCAGATCGCCCACGCCCAAGAAAGGCCCCGCCTGCCCCAGTTCTCCACCTGGGCGAGCCTCTTGGCGGAGGCCCTGGAGAAGAGCCTAAAAGGTGGGGTGCCGCCGCAAAAGGCCCTGGAAGAAGCCCAGCGGAAGGCGGAGGCCATCCGGTAAAATGGAACGGATGCGCTTAGGTTTCAGTCCCTTTAACGCCGAGATGGGCTACGAGGAAGCCTTCCGCTTAGCTGCGGACGAGGGGTTAGACCTCGAGGTGGCCTACGACCTCCACGAGGCCCTTCCCCTCCCCGAGGCCCGAAGCCTTAAGGCCACGGGGGAAGCCTTGGGGGTGGGCTTCACCCTCCACCTTCCCTTTGTGGAGCTTAACCCGGCAAGCCTCATCCCGAGCGTCCGGAAGCTGGCGGAAGACCGCCTCAAGCGGGCCCTAGAGTTCGGGGAGGCCCTGGGGGCCAAGGTGGGGGTCCTCCACACTGGGCAAGTGCCCGTGCACCACCCCATGGCCTTGGACCTGGCCCGGGAGGCCCTGGAAAGGACCCTCGCTGCTCTCCTTCCCCTCCCCTTTCCCGTGGCCCTGGAAAACCTGGCCCTTTCCGAGGATGACCTCCTCCGGGGACCTGAAGAGCTCAAGGCCCTTCTGGAACGCTTTCCCCAATACGGCTTTTGCTTGGACGTGGGCCACGCCCTGGTGGAGCTCGGGCCCACAGGGCCTTTGCGCTACCTCGAGGCCCTAGGCGGCAAGCTTATCCACCTCCACCTCCACGACAACCACGGCCGCAAGGACGACCACCTGCCCGTGGGAGCGGGGGGCGTGCCGTGGGAGAGGCTCGCTCCTTACCTACGGGGCTTTGCCGGCACTGCGGCCCTGGAGGTGGGCGGGGGGAGATCCGGTGTCCAGCAAAGCGCAAAACGCCTTCTAAAGCTTCTTTCCTAGGGCTCTACGGGACATCTGTCCTTGCCCCGGTACCCTTATAGTGGTGGGGTGGGGGTTTGCACCCCGCTTCACAAAAGGGAGGCAGAATGGTCGTAGACCGGATTGAGGTGTACCTGGACGGGGCCCAAGAGCCCCTGGCCGTCCTTAAGGAACCCCCCTACCGGCTGGAGTTGGACACCCGTACCCTCCCCGATGGGGAGCACACCCTGCGCCTGGTGACCCACTTCCGGGGAGGAGGGCAAGAGGTTAAGGAAATCCCCTTCACCGTGAACAACTACCCCGACGTCCTGGTCCTGGGCTTGGACGAAGGGGGCGAGGTGGCGGGCAAGGTAGAGCTCCGCCTAGCGGTGGGCGAACCCGAGCTCCCCGTGGAGCCCGTGCGCTTCAACCCCATCTGGTACGCCGTGGCCACCGTGGTAGTTCTAGGGGGCATCTGGGCTTACTTTGCCCTCTCCCCAGCGACGGAAAAGATCGTGGCCGAGGTGGCGCCCCCGGCACAAGAGGCCCAAGCTCACGGGGAAACGGCTGCCCCTGCGGCCAATGTGGACCAAACCCTCATGGAAAAGGGCAAGGCCATCTACGAAGCCAACTGCGCCGCCTGCCACCAGGCCAACGGCCAGGGTATGCCCCCCGCCTTCCCCGCCCTAGCGGGCAACCCCAACCTCAGGGACGCGCAGATGATCCTGAACATCGTCAAAAACGGCCAGGGTGCCATGCCCGCCGTGGGAGCCAACTTCAGCGAGGAGGAGCTCAAGGCCGTGGCCACCTACATCCGCAACAGCTTCGGCAACAACTTCGGCCCGGTGGAGTAGGAGGGCAGCATGTACCGCAACGACCCCATCCTACCTACCTTCGCCCTAATCCTAGCCGCGGGCCTCTTCTACGCGGCCTACCTGGACGGGCTCCACATCGCTCGCCTCCTTGGCCATACCCCGGAGGAGCTCTCCGTGGGGCAGATCGGCCTCATAGCCTTTGGGGCCGTTTTCCTCCTTTACGGACTCATCGGTCTGGTTTCCTACTGGCTCGAGGGCGTGGAGCTCCGCCCCGGGCGCCACTTCCCCACTCCCTCCACCGCCCCGGTAGCCGCCGGCGTCATCCTGGTCCTCCTCCTCACCGCCCTTTCCGGCTTCTTCGTCCGGCTCATCCTCTACTCCGCCCAGACCGGGCACAACCCCACCTGGCTCCAAGGCCTCATCTTTGGCAGCATCAGTCTGGTGGTGGCGGCCCTTTTCGGCATCTACAAGAAGTTCTTCGGCCGGGACGAGGTCATCACCGAGGAGGAGAAGAGCGAGTTTCCCTGGTGAGGTGAAGCATGGACGAACGCGAGATTCGCTTGCGCACATCCCGTAGGCGGCTTTTCCTCAAGACCGCCATCGGCACCGGCATCGGCCTCTCCTTGGTTTCCGCCTTTTACGTGGGGGCGAGCCTTCGGCCCAAGCAGGAGGTCACCCCGGAAAAGGAACCCCTGAAGCCTGGGGACATCTTGGTCTACGCCCAAGGCGGGGGAGAGCCCAAACCCATCCGCCCGGAAGAACTGAAGCCCGGTGACCCCTTCCTCCTCGCCTACCCCATGGACCCCAAGACCAAGGTGGTGAAAAGCGGCGAGGCCAAGAACACCGTCTTGGTGGTGCGCTACGCCCCCGAGGAGCTTTCCCCGGAGGTGGCGCAACACGGGGTGGAGGGCATCGTAGCCTACTCCGCAGTGTGCACCCACCTCGGGTGCATCATCAGCCAGTGGGCGGCGGATAAAAAGGCGGGCCTTTGCCCCTGCCACGGCGGGCTTTACGACTTCGCCCACGGGGCCAGGATCATCGCCGGCCCCCCACCCCGTCCTGTGCCCCAGCTTCCCTTAAAGGTGGAAAACGGGGTCTTGGTGGCGGCGGGAGAGTTTTTGGGCGATGTGGGCGTGAAGGCCGAGGCGGGCTTCTGCCGCCACGTTTAGGAGGGAAGCATGTACAAGTGGCTGGACGAACGCCTAGACCTGACGGGTCTTTACCAAAAGGTTTTGCGCAAAGCTTTCCCGGTGCACCACTCCTTCTTCCTTGGGGAGATCACCCTTTTCGCCTTCGTGGTCCTGGTGCTCACCGGGGTCTTTCTCACCCTGAACTTTGAGCCCTCCATCCGCGAAGTGAAGCTCCCCGACGGGCGCACGGTGCCCGCCGCTTACGCTAGCGTCCTCTATATTGACAGCCTTCCCTTCGGCGCCGTGATCCGTAGCCTCCACCACTGGTCGGCCCACGTGATGATCGCCGCCGCCTTCTTGCACATGCTCCGCATCCTCCTCACGGGGGCCTACAAGAAGCCCCGGGAGCTTAACTACCTAGTAGGGCTCGCCCTTTTGGGGCTTGCGGTGGTCACCGCCTTTACCGGCTACGCCCTTCCTTACGACAACTACGCCGTAACCGCCACCCGTATCGGCTACGGCATCGCCAACTCCATCCCCTGGATTGGGAACACCCTGGCCCAAGTAATGTTTGGCGGGGAGTTCCCGGGCTCCACCCACTCCATTCCCCGGCTTTTTAGCCTCCACGTCCTTTGGCTTCCCCTCCTCCTCATGGCCCTCATCGGGGGCCACCTCGCCATCATGGTCAAGCAAAAGCACACCCAGCCCCGCTACGCCGAGAAGGTGGCCCCGGGGAAGATCCTGGGCGTGCCCATGTACCCCCAGCAGATGGTCATGATGATCATCCTCTTTGCCCTCTACGTGGGTATCATGACCATCATCGCTGGAGCCTTCCTGGCTCATCCCATTGAGGCCTTTGGCCCCCCCACTCCCAACACGCCAGCGGTGAAGCCCGACTGGTACTTCCTCTGGATCTACGGCATTCTACAGATCATCCCCTCCAGCTGGGAGTTTCACCTTTTTGGGGCCACCATTGGGCCTGAATTCATCGGAGGGGCGGTGGTGCCGGGCCTTTTGGCCCTTATCGGCCTCCTTTTGCCCTTCGTGGACACCCGCAAGGACAAGATGCGCTACCTAGAGCTCCCCTCGGAGCACCCGGTGCGCACCAGCGTCATCCTGGCCCTCTTGGTCTTCTTCCTCATGAGCACCTTAGCGGGCTACAAGATCGACTTCCAACAGCAAGGCTCCTTGTTGGGGAATAACGCTGTGCTTTGGACCTTGGTCCTGGGCGGGCCGCTCCTTACCTTTTTCCTCTCCTACACCCTGATGCGCATCTTCTACGGTAAAGCGAGGGAAGAAAAAGCCTTTTAAACCATAGGCCCCCCGCCTAAAGCGGGGGGCTTTCCAGGGCCCCTCAGGGGCCCTTCGTTACTTTTCCTCCTCCAGACCCAAGCTCGCCAGGAGGTCCCCGTAGAGGTCACCCAGCTTCACGCTGGTGCTGGCGGTGGGCACGGCGGAAGCGTCGTAGAGGTTGTACTCCGCCACCGCCCCGTACTCGTACTCCCGCCGCTCCTCTCGGCGGCCCCCAGAGGGCTTGCGCTTGCCCCGGGCCTCCTTGCCCTTGGCCCGGCGGGGGCGCTCCTCCTCCGCCTTGGGGGGCGGCGGGGGAAGAAGCCGCTTCCGGGAGAGGGAAATGCGCTGTTCCACGGGGTCGATGTGGAGGACCACCACCTCCATCTCATCGCCCTTCTTGAAGTGGGCAGCGGGGTTTTCCACCCGCACGTGGTCCAGCTCGGAAACGTGGACCAGACCCTCCATACCAGGCTCCAGCTCCACGAAGACGCCGAAGTCCGTGACCCCCGTGACCTTGCCCTTGACCACGGTGCCCGGGGGGTACTTCTCCACCAGAAGCTGCCAGGGGTCGGGCTGGGTCTGCTTGAGGCCCAAGGAAAGCCGGCGCTCCTCCGGGTCCAGGCGCAGGACCACCGCCTCCACCTCCTCGCCCTCCTTCACCACCTCGGAGGGGTGCTTGGGCCGCTTGGTCCAGGAGAGTTCGGAGATGTGGATCAGGCCCTCGAGGCCCGGCTCCACCTCCACGAAGGCGCCAAACTGGGTGAGCCCCACCACCTTGCCCCGCACCCGGGTGCCCACGGGGTATTTCTCCGCCACCGTGGTCCAGGGATCGGGGATGAGGGCCTTGATGGAGAGGTTGACCCGCTCCTTGGCCGGGTCCACGGACACCACCTGAGCCCGCACCTTCTGCCCCTTGTGCAGGACCTCCCGGGGGTGGCCGAACCGGCCCCAGGTGATCTCCGAGCGGTGGACGAGGCCGTCCACGGGGCCCAGATTGACGAAGGCCCCGAAGTCGGTGACCTCCACCACGGTGCCCTCCACCACCTGGCCGGGCTCGAGGCCCTGGAAGAAGGCCTCCTTGGCCTTCTTCTGCTCCTCCTCTAGCACCGCCCGACGGGAAAGGAGAACCCGCCCCTTCTTGCGGTTGAGCTCGATGATCTTGGCCAGGATCTGCTGGCCCACATAGGCATCCAGGTTAGGGGTACGCCTAAGGTCCAGCTGGGAAGCCGGAATAAACGCCTGGACGCCATCTAGCTCGGCGACCACGCCCCCCTTGACCTTCTCCTTCACCGTGACGGCAACCGGCTCACCCTTCTCGTAAAGTTCCTGGATACGGTCCCAGTGTTCCCTGGCCTCCACTTTCTTGCGGGAAAGAAGAATCTGACCCGTATCCGGGTCCACCTTGAGCACTTGCACCCGCACCAGGTCTCCTGGCTTGAGGAGGTTCTTGAGCTCCTCCTCGGAAAGGGGCTTCTCCGTGAGCTGGTTGAAGGGGATGATGCCTTCCGTCTTAGCGCCGATATCTACCGCCACACCTTCGGAACCCACCAAGACCACTGTGCCCGTCAGGACTTGGCCGGGACGCACACGCTTTTCCAAGCGGGCCTCGGTTTCCTGCAGGGCCTCTTCCATGCTGAAGGTCTTTTCTGGGGTCTGGGTCGCCTTTTCTTCCATGCCGCCTCTTTCCTCCTTACGCGCCTTCCTCAGGAAGGCGGGCGCCTTTGGCGCTCGCCCACACGAAAAGATGGGGGAGGCTCTTTACTCCCCTCTTCCGTGTGAACCGGCCCCGAAGGGCATACCCTTCCTTTATATCACGCCCCCTGGTCTCTGCCAAGGGGTTTGCCCCCGACCTTCCCCCCGATGTTCCGAGGAAGCCAAGGGGATAGAGCGCTGTAGCCAGGACAAGAGGGTTTTCTTGGGGGTGGTTGACGAGGAAAAGAATAGGGGGTAAAATCGCCTTGGAAAAGCTTCCATAGGAGGTTTCGTATGAGGCGCAGGGAGTTTCTTAAGAAGGCAGGGGTGGGCCTGGCAGCAAGCCTGGTGCTGGGTCCGGCGGTGGTGCGGGCCCAGGCAGGACCCGTCATCCGGGTAGCAGGCGACTCCACCGCCGTGGGGGAGGGCGGCCGCTGGATGAAGGAGATGGTGGAGGCCTGGGGGAAGAAGACGGGCACCCGGGTGGAGTACATCGACTCCCCTGCGGACACCAACGACCGCCTGGCCCTTTACCAGCAGTACTGGGCGGCCAAGAGCCCCGATGTGGACGTCTACATGATCGACGTCATCTGGCCGGGCATCGTGGCCCCCCACGCCTTGGACCTGAAAGGGTACTTTAGCGAGGCCGAGCTCAAGGAATTCTTCCCCCGCATTCTCCAGAACAACACCATCCGCGGCAAGCTCACCTCCATCCCCTTCTTCACCGACGCCGGTATTCTTTACTATCGCACCGACCTCTTACAGAAATACGGCTTCCAAAACCCGCCCCGCACCTGGGCTGAGCTGGAGCAGATGGCCCAGAAGGTCATTGAGGGCGAGCGGCGAGCGGGTAACCGGGACTTCTGGGGCTTCGTCTTCCAGGGCAAGCCCTACGAGGGCCTCACCTGCGACGCTCTAGAGTGGATTTACTCCCACAAGGGTGGGCGCATCGTAGAGCCCGATGGCACTATCAGCGTGAACAACGGCCGCGCGGCCTTGGCCTTAAACACCGTCCGGCGCTACGTGGGCACCATCGCCCCCCAGGGGGTCACCTCCTACGCCGAGGAGGAGGCCAGGAACGTCTGGCAGCAGGGCAATGCCCTCTTCATGCGCAACTGGCCCTACGCCTACGCCCTGGGCCAGGCGGAGGGGAGCCCCATCCGGGGCAAGTTCGCCGTGACCGTACTGCCCAAGGGCGCCGCCGACGCCCCTAACGCCGCCACCTTGGGCGGCTGGCAGCTCATGGTTTCCGCTTACAGCCGCTACCCCAAGGAGGCTGCCGACTTGGTCAAGTACCTGGCCTCCTACGAGGTGCAGAAGGACAACGCCGTGCGGCTTTCCCGGCTGCCCACCCGGCCTGCCCTCTACACCGACAAGGACGTCTTGGCCAAGAACCCCTGGTTCCGCAACCTCCTTCCCGTCTTCCAAAACGCCGTCTCCCGCCCCTCCGACGTGGCCGGGGCCAAGTACAATCAGGTTTCCGAGGCTATCTGGACCGAGGTGCATAGCGCCCTCACCGGGCGTAAGACGGGCGAAGCGGCGGTGCGGGACCTCGAGGCCCGCCTGCGCCGCATCCTGCGGTAAAAGGCCTTTTCCCCGGGGGGCTCAGCGCCCCCCGGGGTTACCCTAAAGCCATGCTCACGCAAAGGCAGGTCCGCCTAGCCTGGCTCCTGATCCTTCCCACCCTGTTGGTGGTGGTCCTGGTGGCGGGCTACCCCTTGGCCCAGGTCTTCTACTGGTCCTTCTTCAAGGCCGATATCGCCTTCGTGGAGCCCCCGGAGTTCGTGGGCCTGGAAAACTACCGGTTTCTCCTCCAAGACCCCGACTTCCGCCAGGCCCTTTGGAACACCCTGAAGTTCACCGTGATCTCCGTGGGCCTGGAAACCCTCTTGGGCCTGGCCATAGCCCTCATCATCCACTCCAACTTCAAGGGACGGGGCCTGGTGCGCGCCGCCATCCTCATCCCCTGGGCCATCCCCACGGTGGTCTCCGCCAAGATGTGGCAGTGGATGCTCCACGACGTCTACGGGGTCATCAACGTGATTGGGGTCAAGCTCGGCCTCCTTTCGCAGAAGATCGCCTTCTTGGCCCGCCCCGAGCTCATCCTTCCCTCCATCATCGCCGTGGACGTGTGGAAGACCACCCCCTTCATGGCCCTCCTCCTCTTGGCCGGCCTTCAGCTCATCCCCGAGGAGCTCTATGAGGCGGCTAGCATCGACGGAGCCACCCGCTGGCAACAGTTTTGGACCATCACCCTGCCCCTCCTCACCCCCGCCTTGGTGGTGGCCCTCATCTTCCGCACCCTGGATGCGCTTCGGGTCTTTGACGTGATCTTCGTCATGAGCGGGGCCAACCCCGCCACCCGTTCCCTGGCCATCTACAACCGCCAGACCCTCATTGACTTCCAGGACCTGGGCTACGGCTCGGCCATCAGCGTGGCCATCCTGGCCCTCATCTTCGTCTTCGTGATCCTCTACATGCGCACCATCGGAAAGGAGGCCCTCCGATGAAGGCTTTTTGGCGCGCGGCCAACCGGGGGCTTTTCTACCTCCTGGTGGTCTTCGTGGTGGTGTATAGCGTTTTCCCCTTCTATTGGGCGGTGATTTCCAGCTTCAAGCCTTCAGACGCCCTCTTTTCCCCCGATCCCAGCTTTTTGCCCGTCCCCTTCACCCTGGACCACTACAAAAACGTCTTCCTCCAAGCCAACTTCGGCCGCAACCTGCTCAACTCCCTCATCGTGGCCGGGGGGGCCACCCTGCTCTCCTTGGCCCTGGGGGTCCTGGCCGCCTACGCCCTGGGCCGGCTTCCCTTTCCCCCCAAGAACGCCGTCTTGTACCTGGTCCTGGCCATGACCATGTTCCCCCAGATTGCCGTGCTGGGGGGGCTTTTCATGCTCCTGAGGCAGACGGGGCTTTTCAACACCCACCTGGGCCTCATCCTCACCTACCTCCTCTTCACCCTGCCCTTCACCGTGTGGGTGCTGGTGGGGTACTTCCGGGGGCTTCCCCGGGAGCTGGAGGAGGCAGCCTACGTGGACGGGGCCACCCCCTTGCAAACCCTCCTTAAGGTGATGCTTCCCCTCACCGGACCTGGGCTAGTAACCACGGGGCTTTTGGCTTTCATCGCCGCCTGGAACGAGTACCTTTTCGCCCTCACCTTCACCGTGGGGGATACGGTGAAGACCGTGCCCCCCGCCATCGCCAGCTTTGGTGGGGCCACGCCCTTTGAGATCCCCTGGGGCTCCATCATGGCGGCCAGCGTGGTGGTGACGGTTCCCTTGGTGGTCCTGGTCCTGATCTTCCAGGGGCGCATCGTGGCCGGGCTAACGGCGGGGGCGGTGAAGGGCTAGGGTTAGGGCCTTAGGCCAGGGCCCGCTCTAGGAGGGCGAGGGCCGAGCGGAGGACCTCCTCCAGATGGGCCTCGTCCTTGAAGCTTTCCGCGTAGACCTTGGCCACGTCCTCGGTGCCGCTGGGCCTCACGGCGAACCAGGCGCTTTGGGTCACCACCTTGAGGCCCCCCAAGGGCTCGCCGTTGCCTTTGGCGCGGGTGAGGACCTCGAGGATAGGCTCCCCCGCCAGGGTCCTTTCCCCAATGGCCTCCGGGGATAGCCGGGCCAGCCGGGCCTTGGCCTCCGGGCCCATGGGGATATCCTTGCGGGCGTAGAAGGGGCGGCCCAAGGAAGCGGCGAGGGTTTCGTAGAGGAGGTCGGGAGCCTGGCCCCGTTTGGCCTGGAGCTCGGCGGCGAGAAGCCCCAGGAGGATCCCGTCCTTGTCGGTGGTGAAGGGCCTGCCGTCGAAGCGGAGGAAGCTTGCCCCGGCGCTTTCCTCCCCGCCAAAGCCGAGCCACCCCGCCAAAAGCCCCTCCACGAAGTGCTTGAAGCCCACGGGGGTTTCGTAAACCTCCCGGCCCAAGGCCTGGGCCACCCGGTCCAGAAGGGCGCTGGTCACGGCGGTCTTGCCCACCTTGGCCCCAGGCCAGGCCCGGGTGGTGAAGAGGTGGTAAACCGCTGCGGCCAGGTAGTGGTTGGGGTTCATGAGGCCCCGGGGCGTGACGATGCCGTGGCGGTCGGCGTCGGGGTCGTTGCCGATGGCCAGGTCAAACCGATCCTTGAGCGCCAAAAGCCCTGCCATGGCATAGGGGCTGGAGCAGTCCATGCGGATCTTGCCGTCGTGGTCCGGGGGCATGAAGCGGAAGGTGGGGTCTAGGGTGGGGTTGACCACCTCCAGGTTAAGGCCATAGGCCTCCGCCAGGCGCTCCCACACCCTTAGGCTCGCTCCCCCTAAGGGGTCCACCCCTATCCTGAGGCCGCTGGCCCGGATGGCCTCGAGGTCCACCGCCTCCTTCACCTTCTCCACGTAAAGCCCGGCGAAGTCAAAGGGCTTGGCCTGTTCCTTGGCGGCTTTTAGGGAAAGACGCTTGACCCCTTTTAACCCTTCCGCTAAGAGGGCGTTGGCCCGGGCCTCGATGGCCTGGGTGATGCGGGGGTCGGCGGGGCCGCCCGTGGGGGGGTTGTACTTGAAGCCCCCGTCCTCGGGAGGGTTGTGGCTCGGGGTGAGGAGGACCCCGTCCGCCTTGGCCTCGTGGCGGGCGTTGTGCTCCAGGATGGCCAAGGAAACCAAAGGCGTGGGGGTGAAGCCCTCCTCCACCTCCACCCACACCTCCACCCCGTTGGCGGCAAAGACCTCCAAGGCCGTGGCCCAGGCGGGGGTGGAGAGGGCGTGGGTGTCCTTGGCCAGGAAGAGGGGACCCGTGGCCCCAAAGGAGGTCCTGAGGTCGGCGATGGCCTGGGCCATGGCCAGGACGTGGGCCTCGGTGAAGGTACCCTTCAAGCTACTTCCCCGGTGGCCGCTGGTGCCAAAGGCCACCCGCTTCAGGGGGTCTTGGGGGTCGGGGGTTTCCTCGTAGTACAGGGTGAGGAGGGTTAGCAGGTCCATGGCCCCATCTTACGGAGAAGGGGGAGGCCCAAAGGCCTCCCCCAGACCGCCTTGGGGCTTAGGGCTTGGCGGGGGTTTCCTGCGGGGCCTCTTTGGGCTTTTCCTCCGTCTTGGGGGTGAGTTCGGCCAGCACCTGGTTCAGGCGGTTTTCAATCTGGGCCTTCTTTCTGAGCTCTTGGATGAGAGCCTGAGCCTCGGCTTGCCGCTTCTTGGCGATAACCCCCTCGAGGGCCTCTTCCGCCACCTGGGCGTAGGGCTTGAGGACCTCCGCCTGGCGGTTCTTGATGAGAAGCACGGCGAAGGTGCCGTCTTCCAGCTTCACCACCTCGCTCACCTCGCCCAAAGGCCCTTTGGGGAAGGTTTCCTTCACCTTGAAGACCAGGCGGTCCAAGACTGCGGGGAGCTGGTTGGGGTTCACGGTGCCGTACTCCGTGATCTCGCCCTCTTGGGCCTTGGCCAGGGCCTGCAGGTCCCCACCCCGCAGAGCGGCCTCGCGGAAGGCCTTGGCCTTGGCCTCGCTCTTGAAGACCACCCCCACCACCTCGGCGCTGGCGGGCACGGTGAAGAGGGCGGGGTTTTCCGCATAATAGCGGCGGGCCTCCTCCTCGGTGGCGGTCACGTCCCGGGTGGCGTAAAGCACGTAGGCCTGGGCCATCTCGTCCTTGCTGCCGATGAAGGGCTTGCCGCTTTTCTTGGCCTCCTCCACCAGGAGCTCCCGGTCCACCAGGCTTTCCAGGGTCTGGGGCAGGAAGAACTGCACCGCCAGCTCCCCCAAGCCCTGCTGGATGAGGACCGCCGTCTGCTGGTTGGAAAAGACGGGCTGGAGCACCTGGGAAAGGAGGATCTCCTTCCCGTTCACCGTGGCCACAGCCGGGTTTTTGTAGGTGTAGGAGCTATCCTCGGCGAAGCGCACCTGGGCTTTGTCGCGAAGCTCTTCCAGGTAGGCCTCGAGGGCCCCGTTCCCCTTGGCCTGGGCCGCATCCTTCTCCACCTGGTCCTTGACCTCCTCAAAGCTCGGGGCCTTGGCGGGGAGGTATTCCTCCACCCTCACCAGGTAATAACGCCCCCCCGCCTCTATGGGGCCTACCAGGCCCGGGCCCTTGAGGGCAAAGACCGCCTCGGCCACCTTCTCGGGGAAGACCACCTTGGTCACGGGCTTAGGCTCGCTTTCCCCGGGAGCGGCCCCCAAGGCGCCCCCCTGTTCCGCCCCCACCTTGGAGTGCTGCTTGGCCAAGGCGGCGAAGTCCTCCCCGGCCTTGGCCTTGGCGGCCAGATCCTCCGCCAGTTTCTTGTCGTCCACCACGATCTGCCGCGCCTTTACCCGGGGCTCGCCCTTGTAGTTTTCCTGGTGGACCTCAAAGTAGAAGCGCACCTCCTCCGGGGTGGGTTTGGCGGCGGCGCGGATCTGCTCCAGGCGCTTTTGGATCTGGAGCTGGGTCTTGATCTCCCCCCGGAGCTCCGCATCGGTGAAGCCAATCTGGTTCAGGAACTGCTCGTAGGCCTTCTTCTCCTTCAAGCCGTACTGCTCCCGGATGCGCTCCACCTCCTTGCGCACCTCCGCGCTCCCCACCCGGACGCGGGCGGCGTCCTGCTTCAGGGCCTCGGTGAGGATCACCTGCTCCAGGAAATGGGTGTCCACCAGGGTCTTCAAAAGCCCCTGGGGGTTGGCGGCGTAAAGGGGATCGTTCCCCTGGAGCCTAAGGAGGTCCAGCTCGTAGACCGCCTTCCCGTTCACCCAGAGCACGGGTTTTCCCCGCGTCTGCTGCCCCGCCTGAGGGGTGAAGAGGAGGATGGCCCCCACGGCGAAGGCCAAGGCCAGTAGACCGAAGAGGATGGTGATGATCCTTTTGTTGATGCCAAACACTTGACCGCCTCCTCCTGTGCGTGCTAGGATAGCTCCCGCTGAGTGCGCCCGTAGCTCAGCTGGATAGAGCGTCGGCCTCCGGAGCCGAAGGTCAGAGGTTCGAGTCCTCTCGGGCGCGCCATTTTTCTTTTTGCCCTCCGGAAAGCCCGTAGCACGAGGGGATTTTAGCACATTCCCCGTGAGAAACCGGTTTAGGATGGAGGGGTGTTGCCCCTCCTCCTCGCTTGGCTCCACACGGTAAACGACCTCTTCTCCAACTTCCTCACCCCCCTGTTGCCCAAGCTCATGGCCCACTTCGGGGTAGGCCTGGGCACCGCAGGGCTTTTGGTTTCCGTTTATTCCCTCACGGGGAGCCTCCTGCAGCCCTTCGCCGGTCTGGTGGCCGACCGGGTGGACCGGAGACTCCTCGCCGCCTTGGGCCCGGTGCTGGTGGCCTTGGGTATGGGCTCCTTAGGGCTTTGGCCCCGGTTTGAGGCCTTGCTCTTGGTGCTAGGGTTGGCTGGGCTCGGCTCAGCCCTCTTCCACGCCTCGGGAGCCAGCCTGGTGGGGGAGTTCGCCCCCCCGGACCGGAGGGGCTTTTGGCTTTCCTTTTTCGGCTCCGCCGGCTATTTGGGGCTTTCCTTAGGGCCCGTGGTGGCCCTCTTCGCCGTGGGGGCCTGGGGGCTAAAAGGGCTCGTTCTCCTTACCCCTTTGGCGCTTCTCCCCGCCCTTTTCCTCCTCCGCCTCCCCCCAGTGCGGCGCCAGGGAAAGCCCGCAGGGCTAAAGGATTTCCTCCGGGTCTTCCGGGGGGACGTGGCCCGGCTTTGGGGCATGGCCACCTTGCGGAGCCTGGTCTTCATGAGCTTTTCCACCACCTTGCCCTACTGGTACGCCACCCGGGGGCTTTCCGACGCCTACACCGCCTTTAGCCTTTCCGTGTACAGCTTTTCCGCCACCTTGGGGGCCTTCTTGGGCGGCACCCTTTCCGACCGCTTTGGGCGCAAGGCGGTGCTGGTGGGCACCTTGAGCTTCGGCCTGCCCCTTTACCTGGCCCTGCTCCTCCTGCCCCCCGAAAACCCCCTTTACCTCTTCCTCCTGGCCATCACGGGGGCCTTGATGAATGCCGGCATCCCCGTGGCCGTGGCCCTAGCCCAAGAGCTGGAGCCCACCCAGACGGCCACGGTTTCCGGCCTCCTCATGGGCTTCACCTGGGGCTTTGCCGGGCTCTTTTACGCCCCCATCGGCCACCTGATCGAACGCTTGGGGGTGATGCCGGTTCTTCTGGCCTTGGGGGCTTTGCTCCTGCCCGCTTGGGGGCTTGCCCAGGGGGTGCGGGGGGCAAAGGCCCAGGAAGCGTAAGATGGTTTCATGAGAATTCTCTTGGCCACGGACGGTTCCCCTCAGGCCCGGGGGGCGGAGGTGCTGGCGGAGTGGCTTGGCTACAAGCTCGGCGCCAAGCTCCTGATCCTCTTCGTGCGGGACGTGCGGCTTGTGCGGGTACCGGAGCTTTTGGACTTCGGCGCCCTTACCATCCCGGTTCCCGCCTACCGGGAGGAGCTGGAAAAGGCCCTCACCGCCAAGGGGGAAGCCCTACTCTTGCGCCTAGCGCAAAGCGCCAAGGAGGCGGGGATTCCCGTGGAAACCCTGATGGAAACGGGACTACCCCACGAGGTGATCCTGCGCCACGCCCGCACCGCAGATCTCCTCGTCCTGGGGCGGAGCGGGGAGGCCCACGGGGGGAGCTTCGCCGGGCTCGGGAGCACGGTGGACCGGGTGCTAAGGGCTTCCCCTACCCCGGTGTTGGTGGCCCCCGTGGAGTACGTGAAGCTCACGGGGGCCCTTTTGGGTTACAACGCCTCGGAAAGCGCCGTGCGCGCCCTGCACACCCTGGGGGCCTTGGCCAAGCCCTTGGGGCTAGCGGTGCGGGTGGTGAGCGTGCATGACGACCCCGTGCAGGCCTCGGCCTGGGCCCTCGAGGCCGAAGCCTACCTCAAGGACCAGGGCCTTCCCGCCGAGGCCTTGGCCTTCTCCGGTGACCCAGCGGAACACCTCCTTTCCCTCCAAGGCCCCGAGGACCTTTTGGCCCTGGGGGCCCCGGTGCGGCGGCTCGTCTTGGGGAGCACGGCGGAGCACGTGGTGCGCCACGCCGTGGGCCCCGTCCTCACCGTGCGATAAGGTGTGGCCCCCTTTGGTATAATGAACCCCTAAAGGGAAAGGGGGGTCCATGAGGGTACGCCAGGTTTTGCTCCACAAGGGGAGCCAGGTCTACACCATCCACCCCGAGGCCACGGTGCTGGAGGCGTTGCGGAAGCTGGCCGAATACGATATCGGCGCCCTTTTGGTCATGGAAGGCGAGCGGCTTTTGGGCATCTTCTCCGAGCGGGACTACGCCCGCAAGTTGGTCCTTCTGGGTCGGTTCTCCAAGGACACCCGGGTGGGGGAGGTGATGACGCAAGACCCCATTACCCTCTCCCCCGAGGCGGAGCTGGCGGAGGCTATGCGCCTCATGACCGAACACCGGGTGCGCCACCTGCCCGTGGTGGAAGGGGGCAAGGTGGTGGGGGTAATGTCCATCGGGGACGTGGTGAAGGCCATCATGGGCGAGCAGGAGATGGTCATTGGGGAGCTTTCCCGCTACGTGATGGAAAACCGCTAGTCCCGAAAGAGCCAGTTGAGGAGAAGGCTTACCAAGGAAAGGATCAAAGCCCCCACTACAGCCCCGCCAAAGCCCTGCACGGAAAGCGCTGTGACCTCCGCCACCACGTAGAGCACCGCCCCGTTCACCACCAGGGTGAAAAGCCCCAGGGTGAGGAGGTTCAAAGGCAGGGTGAGGAAGAGAAGGAGGGGTCTTAGGAGGGCGTTGGCCAGTCCCCAGATGGCCCCCGCCACCAGGTAGTCCAAAAGCCCCGCCCCTGGGTCAAACCGGACCCCCGGGTAAAGGAGGCTCACAAGCCACAGGGCCAGGGTGTTGAGGAGGAGCCTCGCCAAAAGCCCGCGCATGTCCTTAGCCTAGCAAAGCGACCCTAGGGCTTCCCTGGTCCGGGAGCCCTGGACTTAAGGGCGGGTGGCTACCCATTTATTCCGCAGGCGTGCTAGCCCGGCGACCAAGGCGGTAAAGCCTCCCTCAGGGGGCAAGATCCATGGCACTATGGCATCATGGAGCTCCGCGCCGCCGACCAGTACCTGGTGGCCGAGGCAGAAACGAGCCTTCTCGCCGTCCACGAGGCCCTACGGGGCACGGGCCTTTACCCGCCCTTTCCCCCGGTGGAGCTTCCCGGGGGGGTGGGGGGGCTTGTGGCCCGGGGAGGGTTCGCCCAGAACTTCTTCTTCCCCGCCGAGGTCCTGGGCCTCACCTTCCGCACCCCCAAGGGCCGGGTGGTGCGGGCCGGGGGGGTGGTGGTGAAAAACGTCCAGGGGTACGACCTGGTGCGCCTTTTCGTGGGGAGCTTCGGCCTCTTGGGGGAGGCTTTGGCGGTGGTCTTCCGCCTTAGGCCGGGGCGGGCCTCCCGCTTCCTGCGCCGCCCCTTTAGCGGGGCCTTCCCCGAGCTTTCGCCCCAGCCTCGCTTTCTCTTCGCCCTACAGGAGGGGGACTCCGGGTGGCTATACGCCTACCACTTCGGCCCCGAGAAGGAGGTGGAGCGCTTCGCCGAGGCCTTCGGCGGGGAGGAGGCAGGGCCCTTGGACCTGAGGCCCCTTTTTCCCCGGGGCATGGGGGTGGGGGAAGGCCCGGTAAGGGACCTGCGGTTTTCCTGGCGGGATGGGGGCGAGGCCCCGGAGGCCCCGGCCCTTTTTCAAAGGCTCGCCGCCTCCCTTTAGGCCCTTTCAGGGTATCCTCTAAGGGATGCGGGAGCTGGAAGAAGCCTTAGCCGCCATCCGCGAGGCAGAGGACCTCGAGGCCCTAAAAACCCTTAAAGCCCGCTACCTGGGCAAAAAAGGCCTCCTCACCGAGGCCCTGAAGGCCCTGGCCCACCTGCCCTTGGAGGAAAAAAAGCGGCGGGGGCAGGAGCTCAACGCCCTCAAAGAGGCCCTGGAGCAGGCCCTGGAAGACCGGGCGCGGGAGCTGGAAGAAGCCGCCCTCAAGGAAGCCTTGGAGCGGGAGCGGCTGGACGTCTCCTTGCCGGGGGTGCGGCTTTTTTCGGGGGGGCTCCACCCCATCACCCTCATGGAGCGGGAGCTCGTGGCCATCTTCCAGGCCCTGGGCTACGAGGCGGTGGAGGGCCCCGAGGTGGAGAGCGAGCTTTTCAACTTTGACGCCCTGAACATCCCCGAGCACCACCCGGCGCGGGACATGTGGGACACCTTCTGGCTGGAAGGCACCTACCGGGTGCCGGGCCCCTTGGGGGAGGAGGCGGAAGGAAAGCTCCTTTTGCGCACCCACACCTCCCCCATGCAGGTGCGCTACATGGTGGCCCACACCCCCCCTTTTCGCATCGTGGTGCCGGGGCGGGTCTTCCGCTTTGAGCAGACGGACGCCACCCACGAGGCGGTCTTCCACCAGCTCGAGGGGCTGGTGGTGGGGGAGGGGATCACCATGGCCCACCTGAAGGGGGCCATCTTCGAGCTGGCCCAGGCCCTCTTCGGCCCCGAGGCCCGGGTGCGCTTCCAGCCCGTCTACTTCCCCTTCGTGGAACCCGGGGCCCAGTTCGCCATCTGGTGGCCGGAAGGGAGGAAGTGGCTGGAGCTTGGGGGGGCAGGGATGGTTCACCCCAAGGTCTTCCAGGCGGTGGACGCCTACCGGAAGCGCCTGGGCCTCCCCCCGGCCTATGAGGGGGTAACGGGCTTCGCCTTCGGGCTCGGCATAGAGAGGCTCGCCATGCTCCGCTTCGGCATCCCGGACATCCGCTACTTCTTTGGGGGAAGGCTTAAGTTCCTGGAGCAGTTCAGGGGGGTTCTATGAGGGTGCCTTTCTCCTGGCTCAAGGCCTACCTGCCGGAACTGGAAAGCCCCGAGGTCCTGGAGGAGCGCCTGGCGGGGTTGGGCTTTGAAACGGACCGCATGGAGCGCATCTTCCGCATCCCCAAGGAGGTGGTCTTCGCCCGGGTGCTGGAGGCAAGCCCCATCCCCAGCACCGGGCTTAAGCGCCTGGTCCTGGATGCGGGAAGGGTGGTGGAGGTGGTCTCGGGGGCGGGAAACGCCCGGGCGGGCATCGGCGTGGCCCTGGCCCTCCCCGGGGCGGAGGTGGGGGGGGTGCGCATCGGGGAGCGGACCATCCAAGGGGTGGTTTCCCACGGCATGGCCCTCTCCCCCAAGGAGCTCGGGGTGGGAGAGTACGGCGGGGGGCTCCTGGAATTGCCCCAGGATGCCCTGCCCCCCGGCACCCCCCTGGCGGAGGCCTGGCCCGAGGAGGTGGTGTTGGACCTCGAGGTCACCCCCAACCGTCCCGACGCCCTGGGGCTTTTGGGCCTGGCCTACGACCTCCACGCCCTGGGCTACGCCCTAGCGGAGCCCGAGGTGAACCTCAGGACCGAGGCGGTGCCCCTTCCCTTCGGCCTCAAGGTGGAGGACCCGCAGGGCGCCCCCCACTTCACCCTGGGCTACGCCTTCGCCCTGCGGGTGAGGCCAAGCCCCCTTTGGCTGCAAAGGGCGCTCTTCGCCGCGGGGATGCGGCCCATCAGCAACGTGGTGGACGTTACCAACTACGTAATGCTAGAGAGGGCCCAGCCCATGCACGCCTTTGACCTGCGCTTTCTGGGCCAGGGCATCCTGGTGCGGCGGGCAAGGCCTGGGGAAAGGCTTCGCACCCTGGACGGGGTAGAGCGCGCCCTCCACCCCGAGGACCTGGTCATCGCCGGCTACCGCGGGGAGGAGAGCTTCCCCGTGGGCCTGGCCGGGGTCATGGGCGGGGCGGAAAGCGAGGTGCGGGAGGACACGGAGGCTATCGCCCTGGAGGTGGCCTGTTTTGACCCCATCTCCATCCGCAAAACCGCCCGCCGCCACGCCCTCCGCACCGAGGCCAGCTACCGCTTTGAACGCGGGGTGGACCCCTTGGGGCAGATCCCCGCCCAGAAGCGGGCCCTAAGCCTCCTCCAGGCCCTGGCGGGGGCGAGGGTGGCGGAGGAAATCCTGGAAGCGGGCCACCCCACCCCGCCCCAGCCCATCCCCTTCCGCCCGGACTACGTCAACCGCCTCCTGGGCACCGCCTATCCGGAAGGGGAGCAGCTTGCCATCCTGCGGCGCCTGGGCTGCCGGGTGGAGGGGGAGGGCCCCTACAGGGTCACCCCCCCGAGCCGCAGGCGGGACCTCACCCTGGAGGAGGACCTGGTGGAGGAGGTGGCCCGCATCCAGGGGTACGAAACCATCCCCCTTTCCCTCCCCGCCTTCTTCCCCGCCCCCGACAACCGGGGGGTGGGCAGGCCCTACCAAAAGGAGCGCCGCCTCCGGGAGCTTTTGGCGGGGCTGGGCTTCCAGGAGGTCTACACCTATAGCTTCAGCGATCCCGAGGAAGCCCCCCGCTTCCACCTGCCCCCACCCCCCCTGCGGCTCCTAAACCCCTTGAGCCCCGAGAAGGCCGCCCTGCGCACCCACCTCTTCCCCGGCCTTTTGAAGGTCCTCAAGGAAAACCTGGCCCTGGACAAGCCGGAAAGGGCCCTCCTCTTTGAGGTGGGCCGGGTCTACGGGGTGGAAGGGGCGGTGGTGCGGGAAGAAACCCACCTGGCGGGCCTCCTCTTCGGGGAGGGGGTGGGGCTTCCCTTTGGGGAGAAGCTTTCCGGATACCCCCTCCTCAAGGGGCTTTTGGAGGCCCTCTTCGCCCGGCTTGGCCTGGCTCTCGAGGTGGAGGCCCACCCCTACCCCTTCCTCCACCCTGGGGTTTCGGGCCGCCTCCTTGTGGAGGGGAGGGCGTGGGGCTTCCTCGGGGAGGTCCACCCCGAGGTGCTAAAGGCCCTCGAGCTTCCCCGCACCTGGGTCTTTGAGCTCCTCCTGCCCCTTCCCGAGAAGGCCTTCCGCTTCCAAGACCCCTCCCGCTACCCCCTGGCCCTCCGGGACCTGGCGGTGGTGGTGCCCGAGGCCACGCCCTACGCCGAGGTGGAGCGGGTCCTTTGGGAAGCGGCGGGGCCTTATTTGGAAAGCCTCGCCCTCTTTGACCTTTACCAGGGAGCGCCCCTCAAACCCGGCACCAAGAGCCTCGCCTTCCACCTCCGCTTCCGCCACCCCGAGCGCACCCTCACCGACGAGGAGGTGGATAGGGCCATGGCCCGGGCCTTCCAGGCGGTACGGGAGCGGGGCTGGGACATAAGGGGGTAGACTTTTCCCATGCTCACCTGGGTAGACCTCTTGGCCCTCTTCAGCCTGGCCTTGGGCCTCGCCTTGGGCTACCGGGGCGGGGTGGTCATGGGCTTTATGGGGGCGGGCCTGGTGCTCTACCTCCTCTTGGCGCAACTCGGCCTCTCGGGGTGGGGCGTGGCCTTGGTCTTGGGCCTGGGGGCGGGGCTTTTGGGAAAGAGCCTTCCCCTCTCCCGCCTTCCCCGGGCCCTCGAGGCCCTCCTGGGGACGCTTGGGGGCCTCCTTTTGGGCCTGTTCCTGGCCCTAAGCCTCTGGACGGGCTACCCCTGGGAAAGGACCGCAGCCGCCACCCTGCGCTACCCCGCCGCCACCCTCCCCACCCCCATCTACCAGGGGGTGGCGCAAAGCCCCTTCGCCCGGGAGGCCTTCCGCCTGGCCTGGAGCACCCCTTGGCTGCGCAAGGCCCTGGCCCTAGAGGGCCAGCACGCGGGAAAGGCCAAGTAGGGCCCGGTTGATGTCCTTGCGCCTTTCCACCGCCTCCTTGAGGGGGGTGAGCTCCACTTCCCCTTCCACCTCCCCCACCATGACCCCGCTGGTCCCTGCGGCCAAGGCCTCCACCGCCGCCGCCCCCAGGCGGCTCGCCAGGATGCGGTCCTTGGCCGTGGGGCTCCCGCCCCGCTGGATGTGGCCCAGGACCGTGACCCGGGCCTCCACCGCCATGTGCTCCTTGATGGCGGTAAGAAGCCCCGCTGCCCCTCCCGGGTACGCCCCCTCCGCCACCACCACGATGGAACTGGTCTTGCCCCGGCGCTGGGATTCCAAAAGCCCCTCGGCGATGGCCTTGGGGTCCACCGGCTCCTCAGGCACGGCGATGACCTCCGCCCCCCCCGCCAGGCCCACGTCCAAGGCGATAAAGCCGGCGTTCCGCCCCATGACCTCGATGAAGAAGACCCGCTCGTGGCTCGCCGCGGTGTCGCGGATGCGGTCGATGGCCTCTAAGGCGGTGTTCACCGCGGTGTCGAAGCCGATGGTGTAGTCGGTGCCGTAGAGGTCGTTGTCGATGGTGCCGGGAACCCCCACCACGGGGATGCGGTGCTCCTCCATGAGCCGCATGGCCCCGCGAAAGGTGCCGTCCCCCCCGATGGCCACCAGACCCTCAATCCCCGCCTCCACAAGCTTCTTCGCCGCCTTGGCCCGGCCCTCGGGGGTGAGGAACTCCTGGCTCCTTGCGGTGAGGAGGACGGTCCCTCCCCGTTGCAGGATGTTGGCCACATCCCGCACCCCCAAAGGCACCATCTCCCCTAGGATCATCCCGGCATAGCCCCGCCGGATGCCGATGACCTCGAGGCCCAAGGCGTAGGCCTGCCGCACCACCGCCCGGATGGCGGCGTTCATCCCGGGGGCGTCCCCCCCGCTGGTGAAGACCCCTATGCGCCTCATGCGTCCTCCTCTCCCTCCTCCATGGAAAGGCGATAGGCCTCGTTCCGCGGCACCCCCCGCTCCAAAAGGGCGCGGAAAAGCTCCCTTCCCTTAAGCCCCTCCGCCCGGAGCGCCCTCGCCCAGGCCTCCCCCGATGGGCCAGCAGGCGCCTTGGGCGCCAACACCAAAACGAACTCCCCCTTGGGCTCCTGAAAGCGTTCCAGGGCCTCCGCTAGGGTTCCCCGGAAGACCTCCTCGTGCACCTTGGAAAGCTCCCGGGCCACGGCCACGGGGTGCTCGGGGCCGTAAACCTCCATGAGGTCCCGAAGCGTCTTGGCCAGGCGGTGGGGGCTTTCGTAGAGCACCGCCGTCCTCCCCTCCCGGGCCAGGGCGAGAAGCCTCTCCTTGCGCTCCTTCCCCGCCTTGGGCAAAAAGCCCTCAAAGGTGAAGCGATGGGTGGGCAGGCCCGAGGCCACCAGGGCGGGGATGAGGGCGGTGGGTCCGGGAAGCGCTTCCACCCGCCAACCCCATTCTAAGGCCTGGCGTACCAGCTCCGCCCCAGGGTCGGAGATGCCCGGGGTGCCGGCATCCGTGGCGTAGGCCACGTAGGTGTAGGGGGCAAGGAGCTCCCGGGCCCGGCCCAGGGTGTGCTGGTCTAGCCTCAGGGTGGGGGTGGGGATGCCGTAGTGGCGGAGGAGAAGCCCCGTGCGCCTCGTGTCCTCGCAGGCTACCACCTCCGCCTCCTTCAGCACCCTAAGTGCCCTCAGGGTGATGTCCTCCAGGTTGCCGATGGGGGTAGGGACGAGGACGAGGCGCACGCTAGAGGAGGATGGGACGCAACAGGGCCAAGACCTGGCGGAAGGGGAGCTCGTAGACCGAGCCCGAGGGGAGGGTGAACTCCAAAAGGTCCTGCGTTCCGGGAAAGACCACCCGCCTCAGGGCCAAGACGCCCTGGTCGCTATCCACGTGAACCGTGACGTAGTCGGGCTCCAGGTTGGGCTCGTCCTCCGCTTCCTTGGGGGGCTCCTCCCCCACTCCTTCCTCCAGGCGGCGAAGCGCCTCCAAGAGCTCCGCCTTGGGCACCCGCACCTCTTCCTCGAGGGTGCCATCGGAAAAGACCAAAACCGCCTCTCCCCCTTCGCCATAGGCGGAAAGGCCCCAAAGGGGCTCCTTGTTTTCCTCCGGAAGCTCCACCACCTCCAAGGTGCCATCGGCAAGGAGGCGCAAAACCGCCCCACAGGCCTCGCAGTCCAAAAGGTCCCCCGCCTCGTACCCTTCTAGCTCCAAGGTTTCCCCGCACACCGGGCAGACCATGATCCCCTCCTAGGGCCATTCTACGCCGCAAAAAGCCCGGCCCCGAGGCCGGGCGGAAAGGCCCAGGGCCCGCCTACTTCCCGTAGCGGGCGATGCAGGCCCTGACCTCCTCCAAGGCAGCGGCCCGGTCGCGCCAGCCCGTGACCTTGACCCACTTGCCCTTCTTGGCCTCCAGAGCTTTGTAGGTTTCGAAGAAGTGCTGGATCTCCTGCTTCACCCCTTCGGGCACATCGGAAATGTCTTGAATATGGTCCAGCCGTTGGTCCTCCGCCACCACCCCGATCACCTTGGCGTCCCCGCCCTTTTCGTCCTCCATGAGGAGGAGGCCCACCACCCGCACCTCCACCACCACCCCCGGAAGCAGGGGGTAGGTGGAGAGGACTAGGCCATCCAAGGGGTCCCCGTCCTCGGCCAGGGTGGAGGGGATGAAGCCGTAATCTCCAGGGTAGAACTGAGCTCCGGGCAGAACCCGGTCCAGCTTGATCACCCCAAGCCTGGGGTCGTACTCGTACTTGTTCCCGGAGCCGCGGGGAACCTCGATGACCATGTTCACCACTTCCGGCGCCTTCTCGCCCACGGGGAGGGTCTTCAGGTTCGCCATAGCCCCCCCATTATACGAGGGCTTCGGGGAAGTCCCCCACCAGGGCGTCCACCCCCCAGGCGGCCAAGGCCTGGGCCTGGGAACGGGCGTTCACCGTCCAGGCCAGGAGGCGGTAGCGCCCCTTGAGGGTCCGCACCCGTTCCTCCGTGAGGAGAGAGGCCTCGGGATGGAGCCACTCCACCCCTAGGCAAGGGGCCAGGGCCTCCGCCTCCTCCCGCTCGTAGAGGAAGCCCAAGGGACCTACCCCTAGGCGCCTTAAGCGCACCAGGGCAAAGGGGTCAAAGGAGCTTACCCAAAGCCTCCTTGTGGGGTAGCGGGCGAGAAGGCGGGCCAAGGCCTCCTCCCGGCCGTCGGTATCGGGGGGAAGGCTTTTTAACTCCACGTTGATCCAAGCCCCAGGAAAGCTTTCCAAAACCTCCTCCAAGGTAGGTACGTAGGCGGGCAGCTCCCGCCGGGTAAGCCCCGCCAAGGGCACCCCCTCCAGGGTGAAATCGTGGTGGACCACCAAGACCCCGTCTTGGGTGAGGTGCACGTCCAGCTCAAACCCGTCCAGCCCCGCCTCCAAAGCTTTCCTGAAGGACTCCAAGGTATTCTCCCGCGCCCGGTGGGGGGCGCCGCGGTGGCCTAAGCGCAAGGGCACGGGGGAAGTATACAATGGGGCCATGGGCAAGTATGAAGACGCCTTTTCCCGGCTGGGGGAGGAAGCCCTGGCCCGCCTCGAGGGGCCGGGTGGTTTTCTAGCCGTGACCGAGGCGCACCTGGTCTTTGTGGACGAGGAAGGGGTCAAGCGCCTGGAGCTCGCCCGCATTCGCCGCGTGGGCCGGGGGGAGGGGGGAGTCCTCCTGGTCCAGGGGGAGGGGAGCTCTTTGGAAATCCCCCTGAAGGCCTTTTCCCTCGAGGAGCTCAAAGCCTTCTTAGAGGGGCTAAAGCCCCACGTGGCGCGGGCCCGCAAGGCTACCAGCACCCCGCCCCCGGCACCGCCCAAACCCCTCGAGCCCAGCAGCCCTCCAGAGCCCCCGAAGCCCCCCCTTTGGGAAGAGGAAGCGCCCCCAAAGCGGGCCTCGGTGGAACTCGCCCCGGAACCGGAACCATCCCGCGAAGCCCCACTTCCTGAACCCCTAAAGCGGCGAAACCCTTTGGCCCTGCCCCTTCGGGCCCTCGCCCTCCTCACCCTGGGCTACACCGTGGCCTTCGTGGCCCTGAACCCGGGGGCCGACCCCTGGGCCTTAGCCGGGGTGGCGCTCGGGGGGCTCGGCCTCGCCTTGACGGAGTGGGCCTTGGCTACCTCCTTGCGGTAGCCCTCCTGGCCCTCCTCGCCCTCTGGCCCAAGGTGGCGCCCCGGCCAGGACCCGTGCGGGTGGAGGTCTATCGCCAGGCGGCCTTCCAGCCCCCATTGATCGAGCCCATCAGCCTAAACCAGGCCAGCCTGGAGGAGCTGGAGGCCCTCCCCGGGGTGGGCCCGGTCTTGGCCCGGCGCATCCTGGAGGGAAGGCCCTATGGCCGGGTGGAAGACCTCCTTAGGGTGAAGGGCATTGGCCCCGCCACCCTGGAGCGCCTCAGGCCCTATGTCCGCCCTTAGAAGTTTGGGCCTGGGGCTTGGCGTAGGAGGCGCCTTGGGTGCCTTGGGACTCCTTTACCCTTGGGCTCTCCTCCTCGCCCTTCCCTTCCTTCCCCGCTTCCGCCTGCCCCTTTTGGCAGGGCTCGTCCTGGTCCTCCTGCGGGGGCTCCTCTTTCCCCTTCCCGAACCTCCCTACGGCCAAAGGCTGGAGGGTACCTTCGCTGTGCGGGGGGGCTTCGCCCAGATCCAAGGGCACCGCCTGTACCTCCACCACTACCCGCCCCTCCCCGACGGGGTCTACCGCCTCCGTGGCTACATCGCCCCGCCCGAGGGGAAGCGGAACCCAGGCGGGTTCGACCAGGCCACCTGGCTCCGCTCCTTAGAGGTGTTGGGGGTGTTCCACGTGGAACGGCAGGAAGCTCTTTCCCCCCTGCCAGACCCCCGCGCCGGGTGGCGCCAACGGCTCGTTGCCGGCCTTTCCCCTCCCGTGGCGGAGCTTCTGGAGGGGGTGGTTCTAGGGGAGAAGAGGGGCCTCGAGGAGGCCTACGCCTGGTTCCAGCGGGCGGGCCTCGCTCACCTCCTGGCCCTTTCCGGGCTCCACGTAGGCTTCCTGGTAGGGGCGTTCCTCCTCCTCCCCTTGGGGCGGTGGCGCTACCTCCTCGCCCTTCTCCTCCTTCCCTTCTACCTTTGGCTCGCCGGCCCTAGCCCCTCCCTGGTGCGGGCCAGCCTCATGGCGGGGCTCTCCCTTCTGGGGCTTTTCCTAGGCCTGGGGGCTGCCGGGGTGCTCCAGGCTTTGGGCCTCGCCCTATTCTTCCAGCTCCTCCTCACCCCCCACGCCCTCCTGAGCCTCGGGCTTCAACTGTCCTACCTGGCGGTCCTGGGCCTGGCCCTGGTCCTCCCCGCCCTCGCAAGGCCCCAGGGCCTTTCTGGGTATCTCCTTCACACCCTCGCCGCTACCCTGGCGGCGCAGATCTTCCTGGTGCCCCTACTCCTCCACGCCTTCGGCTTCATGCCCCTCCTTTCTCCCCTCACCAACCTCTTGGCCTTGCCCCTGGTGGCCCTCCTGGTGCCCCTAGGCTTCCTCAAGCTCTTCCTAGGCGGCCTTCTCGCCCCACCGGCGGAGGTGCTAGGAAGCGCCCTCCTCACCCTAGCCCAGGCCGCGGGGGCGGGGCCTCTTCTACGGTGGGGGGAGATCGCCCCCTGGGGCTTTGGGCTTTACTACCTGGGCCTTCTCCCTCTCCTCCTCGCCCTCCACCGGAAGCTCCCCTGGCGTCGGGCCCTCTTCCTCACCTCCCTTCCCGTACTGGTTAGCCTCCTTGCCGCCTGGCCCAAGCCCCTGGACCTGTACCTCCTGGACGTGGGCCAGGGGGACGCCCTCCTCGCCCGCATGGGCGGGGCCGAGGTCCTGGTGGACGGCGGTCGGCCCGAGCAAGCGGAAACCCTCCTCCGGGCCCTCCGCGCCCTGGGAGTGGAAGCCCTGGAGGTCCTGGTGGCCACCCACCCCGACGCCGACCACGTGGGAAGCCTTCCCCAGGTGGTGGCCGAGCTGCCCGTGGGCCTTGCCCTCCTTTCCCCCGCTTTCCCCCAGGACCACCCCCTGGTGCGGGCCCTAAGGGAAAAGGGTATACCCACCCTTTACCCGGGTGCGGGAAGCCGCTTCCGGGTGGGGAAGGGGGAGGTAGCGGTGCTTTGGCCGGCCCGCCTGAGCGGGGAGGAAAACCAAGACGGCCTCGCCCTCCTTCTGGACTACGGCCTCGGCAAGGCCCTCCTTCTCGCCGACCTCCCTGCGGCGGTGGAAGCGGAGCTGGAGGTGGGCCCCGTGGAGGTCCTCAAGGTAAGCCACCACGGCGCCCGCACCAGCACCTCGGAAGCCCTCCTCGCCAAGGCCAGGCCCCAGGTGGCCCTCATCGGGGTGGGTAAAAACCCCTACGGCCACCCCCACTCCGAGGTGCTGGAGCGCCTGGGAGCTTGGGGGGTCCAGGTCCTGCGCACCGATCAGCACGGGGCCATCCGGGTCCTCTTCGGCTACGCCTGGTAGCCCAGGCGCTCCAAGAGGAGGGCCAGCTCCTCCTCCGAGCGGAAGTGGATCACCACCTTTCCCCTCTTCTCCCCCACCACCCGCACCGGCAGGCCCAGGTGCCGGGAAAGCTCCAGGGCCAAAGGGGAAGGCTCTACCTTTTTCCGTTCCCGGAAAAGGCGCTCCCTTAGCGCCTCCGCCTGGCGCACGGAAAGGCCTTTTTCCAGGATTTCCTTAAGTCCCCAAAGCCGATCCTCGGGCTCCAGCATCAACAGGGCCCGGGCGTGGCCGGCCGTGATCTTCCCCTCCTCCAAGGCCGCCAAGACCTCCTCGGGAAGCTGCAAGAGGCGTAAGGCGTTGGCCACGGTGGGCCGGGCCTTGCCCACCTTTTTCGCCACCTCCTCCTGGGTGAGGCCCATCTGCACCAGGGCCTGGTAACCCCGGGCCTCCTCCACGGGGGAGAGGTCTTCCCGCTGTAGGTTTTCCACTAGGGCGAGCTCCAGGGCTTCCTGGTCCGTGAGATCCCGCACAAGAGCGGGCACCTCCTCAAGCCCCGCCAATAGGGCCGCCCTATAGCGCCTTTCCCCGGCCACCAGCTCGTACCCGTCCCCCTTGGGCCGCACTAAGAGGGGCTGGAGAAGGCCCTTTTCCCGGATGGAGGCGGCCAGCTCCCGCAGACTTTCCTCAGTGAAACGGCGCCTCGGCTGGTTGGGGTTAGGGCGGATGGCGGCGAGGGGCAGACGCACCGCCCCCCCGGGGGACTTGGGCAAGAGGGCCTCGAGGCCCTTCCCTAAGCCGCTAGCCTTCTTGGACACGGGCGATCACCTCCTCGGCCAGGCGGCGGTAGGCGTGGGCCCCGGGGGAGGTGGGGGCGTGCTGGGCGATGGTGCGCCCGAAGCTCGGGGCCTCCGCCAGGCGCACGTTGCGGGGCACCACCGTCCAGAACACCTTCTCCCCGAAGTGGGCCCGAAGCTGGGCCTCCACCTGTTGCGATAGCAGGGTGCGGCCATCGTACATGGTGATGAGGATGCCCAATAGGCGCAAGGAGGGGTTGATTCGGCTCCGCACCTCGTCCAAGGTGGCCAGAAGGCCCGCCACCCCCTCCAGGGCGTAGTACTCCGCCTGCACCGGTACCACTACCCCTTCCGCCGCCGCCAGGGCGTTCAGGGTGATGGGGGAGAGGCTTGGGGGAACGTCCAGGAGGATGAACTCGTACCCCCGGTCCTCCAGGACCTCCCGGAGCGCCGTGGGGGCCTCAGCCAGCTCCACCGTGGCCCCCACCAGCTCCGGGGTGGAGGGGAGGAGGTGGAAACCGTCCACCGCCTGGACCAATTCCTCCAGCCTTGCACCCTGGAGCAGGTGGTACACGCCCCGCCCCGCCCGCACCCCTAGGCCGCTGGTGGCGTTCCCCTGGGGGTCCAGGTCCACCAGGAGGACCCGCTTGCCCATGCGGGCCAGATAGGCGGCCAGGTTGATGGCGGTGGTGGTCTTTCCCACCCCTCCCTTTTGGTTGACCAAGGCGATGCGCCGCACCTTGGCCTTTAGCATAATGGATGCTTCTCGGGAAGGCCGGGACGCCGGGGATAACGGGCTGGAGTGGGGGCTTCTTTAGAGAGGACTACCAGGTGCCGCTCCTCCCCGCCGTAGGGAAGGGTAAGGCGCCGCACCTCCCCCATGCGCCCGCCCAGGAGGGGAAGGGCTTGCGGCAGGCGGTCCAGCTCCTCCGCCACTCTGGGCCCCTTTTGGGCCACCATGGCCCCTTCTAAGGCCAAAAAGGGAAGGCCCAACTCCGCCAGCACGCACAAGGGGGCCACCGCCCGGGCCACCACCCGGTGGTAGGCCTCCCGGTGTTGCGGGTCATGGGCCAGGACCTCCGCCCTGCCCCAAATCGCCTTGACCCCTTTCAGGCCCAGGGCCGCCACCGCCTCGGCCACGAAGTCCACCTTCTTCTTCGTAGCGTCCAGAAGGGTGAGTTCCAGTTCTGGGCGCACGATCTTGAGCGGCAAGCCCGGGAACCCCGCCCCCGTGCCCAGGTCTAGAACGCGCCAAGGGCCCTCCCACAGGGGCAAGGCCAGGAGGGTGAGGGAGTCCAGAAAGTGCTTCCCCACCACCTCGGCCTCCGTACGCAAGGCGGTGAGGTTGACCCGGCGGTTGGCCTCCATCAGGAGCTCGTACAGGTGGGAAAAGGCGGGCACATGGGGGCCGAGGTCCAGGCCCAGGGCCTTTCCCCCTTCCAGAAGAAGCCGAACGCCCTCCGGGCTCAGGCCCACACCCCACCCCCCCGTTTCACGGGAAACATCAGGCGAGCCTCCGCAGGTGCACCAGCAAGGCGGTCAGGTCGGAGTCGCGAATTCCCGGTACCCGAGCCGCCTCGGCCACAGTCCGGGGGCGGAAGCGGGAAAGCTTCTCCACCGCCTCCCGGGAAAGGCCGGGCACCTTAGGGAAGTCCAGGCCCTCGGGGATGGGGTGGGCCTCGAGGTCCCGCATCTTGTCCCTAAGCCTTTCCTGCCGCTCGATGTAGCCGGCGTACTTGGCCCGCACCTCCACCTGGTAAGCCTCCTCGGGGCTCAGGGGCAGGGGCGGGGGGAAGCGCTCCGCCAACGCCGCATAGGTATTTTCCGGCCGCCTGAGCCAATGGAGGCCGCTCACCCCCTCTATGCGCAAGGCCTCGAGGCGCTTGAGCTCCTCCGCCACCCGCTGGTACTTGGCCTCCACCCGCCCCAGGTCCTCCTTGGGCCTGAGGCCCCAGGCCACCGCCAGGGGAGTCAGGCGCTCGTCGGCGTTGTCCGCCCGGCAAAGGAGGCGGAGCTCCACCCGGGAGGTCATCATCCGGTAGGGCTCGTCCGTGCCCCGGCCCACCAGGTCGTCCACCAGGACGCCAATGTAGCCGCTTTCCCGGGAAAGGTGCACCTCGGGAAGGCCCAGGGCAAAACGGGCGGCGTTGAGGCCCGCCAAGAGCCCCTGGGCCGCCGCCTCCTCGTAGCCCGAGGTACCGTTCACCTGGCCGGCGGCGAAAAGCCCCGGGAGAAAGCGGGACTGAAGCCCCCGGGTGAGCTCCGTGGGGTCCAGGCTGTCGTACTCCACGGCGTAGGCGTAGCGCTGGATCACCGCCCGTTCAAACCCAGGAAGGCTCCGCACCATCTCCTCCTGGAGCTCGGGGGGGAGGCTAGAGGAAAACCCCTGCAGGTAAACCTCGCTGGTGGCAAGGCCGTCCGGCTCCACGAAAAGGAGGTGGCTTTCTTTATCGGCAAAGCGCACCACCTTGTCCTCGATGGAGGGGCAGTACCGGGGGCCGATGCCCACGATGTCCCCGGCGTACAGGGGGGAGAGGTGGAGGTTCTCCCGGATCAGGTGGTGGGTTTTCCCGGTGGTCCGGGTCTGCCAGGTGGGAAGCTGGGCGGCGTAGGGCCCGGGGTTTCCCGTGAAACTCCCGGGGGGCACCTCCGGGGGCACCACCTCCAAGCTGTCAAAGTCCACGGAGTCCGCCCGGATCCTGGGGGGCGTGCCCGTCTTGAAGCGGCGCAGGGTGTGGCCCACCGCCCTCAGGCTTTGGGAGAGGAAGCGGGCCGGGGGCTCCCCCTGCCTTCCCGCTGGGCGGGAACGCCGCCCGTACCAGACCACCCCGCCGAGGAAAGTCCCCCCCGCCACCACCACCGCCTTGGCGGGGATGCCCCGGCCGTCCACCGTGCGCACCCCAAGGAGCCTTCCCCCCTCCAGCCAAAGGGAGGCTACCTCTCCCCTGAGGACTTCTATAGGCCTTTCCGCCAGGATTTCCTGGGCCTTTAGGGCGTAGAGGTCCCGGTCCACCTGGACCCTGAGGCTTTGCACCGCAGGGCCCTTGGAGCGGTTTAGGATCCGGGTGTGGATGGCGGTGGCGTCCGCCGCCCGGCCCATGAGCCCACCCAGGGCCACCACCTCCGCCACCAGCTGGCTCTTGCCCGGCCCCCCCACCGCGGGGTTGCAGGGCATGGTGCCGATGCGTTCCGGGTTCACCGTGACCAAGGCCACCCGCACCCCCAAGGCCGCCGCAGCCCAGGCGGCCTCGAGGCCGGCGTGCCCTCCCCCAACCACCACCACGTCGTACCTCATCCTGTCCTCCACTTTAGCCCAGGGCCTGGCGTAGAATGTTCCTCCGGAACGCTGGGGGGTAGCCTTGACCCACGAGGCCGTTTGGCAACACGTCCTGGAGCACATCCGCCGCAACATCACCGAGGTGGAGTACCACACCTGGTTTGAGCGGATCCGCCCCTTGGGCATCCGGGACGGGGTCTTGGAGCTGGCCGTGCCTACCTCCTTCGCCCTGGACTGGATCCGCCGCCACTACGCCGAGCTCATCCAAGAGGGCCTCAGCCTCCTGGGCGCCCAGGCCCCGCGGTTCGAGCTCAAGGTGGTGCCGGGGAACCCAGTGCAGGAGGACATCTTCCAGGCCGCCCCCTCCCCCGAGCCCGTCCAACCCAAGCTCAACCCCAAGTACACCTTCGAGAACTTCGTGGTGGGGCCCAACAACTCCATGGCCCACGCCGCGGCGGTGGCAGTGGCCGAGTCCCCGGGACGGGCCTATAACCCCCTCTTCATCTACGGGGGGGTGGGCCTGGGCAAGACCCACCTGATGCACGCCGTGGGCCATTCCGTGGCCAAGCGCTTCCCCCACCTGAAGATCGAATACGTCTCCACGGAAACCTTCACCAACGAGCTCATCAACGCCATCCGCGAGGACCGGATGACGGAGTTCCGCGAGCGCTACCGCTCCGTGGACCTCCTCCTGGTGGACGATATCCAGTTCATCGCCGGAAAGGAGCGCACCCAGGAGGAGTTCTTCCACACCTTTAACGCCCTCTACGAGGCCCACAAGCAGATCATCCTCTCCTCCGACCGCCCCCCCAAGGACATCCTCACCCTCGAGGCCCGCCTGCGGAGCCGCTTTGAGTGGGGCCTCATCACCGACATCCAACCCCCGGACTTGGAAACCCGCATCGCCATCCTGAAGATGAACGCCGAGCAGCGGGGCCTACGGGTGAGCGAGGAGGTCTTGGAGTACATCGCCCGCCAGGTAACCTCCAACATCCGGGAACTGGAAGGGGCCCTCATGCGGGCCATCGCCTACGCCTCGCTAAACGGGGTGGAGCTCACCCGGGCCGTGGCCGCCAAGGCCCTTTCCGACATCTTCGCCCCCCGAGAGGTGGAGGTGGACCCCCAGGAGATCGTGCGCAAGGTGGCGGAGCACTTTGCCCTTCGCCCCGAGGACCTGGTGGGGGGCGGGCGGCGGAAGGAAGTGGTGCTCCCGCGGCAGATCGCCATGTTTTTGGTGCGGGAGCTCACCCGCGCCTCCTTGCCCGAAATCGGCCAGCTCTTCGGCGGACGCGACCACACCACGGTGCTCTACGCCATCCAGAAGATCCAAGAGCTAGCGGAAAGCGACCGGGAGGTGCAAAGCCTCCTCCGCCGCCTCAAGGAGGTCCTGGTATGACCCCTGTGGATAACCTGTGGATAACCCTGTGGATAACCGGGCTTTTCCTGTGGATAACCCTGTGGACAAGTTGTGGAAAACTCGGGCGCTCCCAGAGCCTGTGGATAACTCGCCAGTTATCCACACCTTATCCACAGGCCAAGGCCACTTATCCACAGGAGTTATCCACAGGCACTTTGCCGTCCAGGACGGCACTTTTGCCCCCTTTTCCACATATCCACAGGCCCTACTACTACGACTACGATCTTTTTAAATCTTTAAAGAACAAAGTCATAGTAGCAGTTAAGAGGAGGAACCGGTAATGCGTGTAACCCTTCCCAAAAACCTGTTGGCCGAACGCCTTTCCTTCCTGGAAAGGGTCATCCCCTCCCGCAGCTCCAACCCCCTTTTCACCTACTTGGGCCTGGCCTTGGGCCAAGACGCCTTGGTGCTCTTTGGGAGCAACGGGGAGGTGGACCTCGAGGCCAGTCTCCCCGCCGAGGTCCAGGGGGAGGGGCGCTACCTTGTCCCGGCCCAACCCTTCTTCCAGCTGGTGCGGAGCCTTCCCGGGGAGTGGGTGGAGCTCGTTTTAGGTAACGATTTGGAGCTGGCCTCGGGGAGCTTCCGCACCCGGCTTGCCCTTGCCCCCACCGAGGGCTACCCAGAGCTTTCCTTCCCCGAGCCCACCCCATCCGAGGTGTACCCGTGGCAGACCACCCTGCCCGTGGAGGAGTTTCTAAGGGCCCTAACCCACGTGCGCTACGCCGCCAGCCACGAGGAGTACCGGGCCATCTTCCGCGGGGTGCAGCTGGAGTTTTCCGAGAAGGGCGTTCGCAGCGTGGCCTCGGACGGCTACCGCCTCGCCCTCTACCAGCTCCATAGGCCCCAGCCGTTCCAAAAGAAGGCGGTGGTGCCTGCCCGCAGCGTGGACGAGGTGGCCCGGGTCCTCAAGGGGGTGGGGGCTTCGGAGGTGGTCCTGGCCCTTGGCCCCGGCACCTTGGGCCTGGCGGCCCAGGAGGGGGAGGGGTGGGTGCGCCTGGCGGTGAAGCTCATGGAAGGGGAGTTCCCCGATTACGAGCGGGTGATCCCCAAGGAGTTCCCCCTGAAGGCTACCCTCGAGGCCGAGGCCTTCCGCGAGGCTTTGCGACGGGTGAGCGTCCTGGCGGATCGGCAGAACCACCGGGTGGACCTCTTCTTCCAAGAGGACCGGGTCCTCCTTTCCGCCGAAGGGGATTACGGCAAGGGGCAGGAGGAGCTTCCCGTGGCCCTGGAGGGCACGCCCCTAGCGGTGGCCTACAACGCCCGCTACCTCTTGGAGGCCTTGGGTCCCGTGGCGGGCCAGGCGGCCCTGTGGCTTTCCGGGCCCACCAGCCCAAGCCTTATTCGCCCGGCGGAGGAGGGCTCGGGGTACCAGGCGGTGGTGGTCCCCCTAAGGGTGTAAGCTAAGGATCAAGGGGGCGTGAAGCGTTTCCACGCCGCGGGAGGAAATCCATGACCACGATCGTGAGCGTAAGAGCGCGGGAGGTGTTGGACTCCAGGGGCTTTCCCACGGTGGAGGCCGAGGTGGAGCTGGAAGGGGGGGCCCTGGGGCGGGCCATGGTGCCCTCCGGGGCCTCCACGGGCACCCACGAGGCCTTGGAGCTTCGGGACGGAGGGCGGCGCTACCTGGGCAAGGGGGTGCGCCGGGCGGTGGAGAACATTGTAGAGCGCATTGCCCCCGAGCTCATCGGCCGCGATGCCTTGGACCAGGAGGGGGTGGACCGGGCCATGTTGGAGCTAGACGGCACCCCCAACAAGGCCAACCTGGGGGCGAACGCTATCCTGGCCGTTTCCTTGGCCACCGCCCGGGCGGCGGCGGAGGCCTTGGGGCTTCCCCTGTACCGCTATTTGGGGGGGGTGCAAGGGGTGGTCCTGCCCGTCCCCCTCATGAACGTGATCAACGGGGGGAAGCATGCGGACAACCGCCTGGACTTCCAGGAGTTCATGCTGGTCCCCGCAGGGGCGGAAAGCTTCGCCGAGGCCTTGAGGATTGGGGCCGAAGTCTTCCACACCCTGAAGGGGGTCCTGCGGGAGCGGGGCTACAGCACCAACGTGGGGGACGAGGGCGGCTTCGCCCCCGACCTGAAGCGGAACGAGGAGGCGGTGGAGCTCTTGCTCCTCGCCATCGAGCGGGCGGGGTACACCCCGGGGGAGGAGGTTTCCCTGGCCTTAGACCCGGCGGCGAGCGAGTTTTACCGGGACGGAAAATACCACCTGGAAGGGGAGGGGAAGGTCCTCTCCTCCGAGGAAATGGTGGCCTTCTGGGCCTCCTGGGTGGAGAAGTACCCCATCCGTTCCATCGAGGACGGCCTGGCCGAGGACGACTGGGAGGGGTGGCGGCTTCTCACCGAAACCCTGGGCAACCGGGTGCAGCTGGTGGGGGACGACCTTTTCGTCACCAACCCCGAACGGTTGCGCCAGGGCATTGAACGGGGGGTGGCCAACGCCATCCTGGTGAAGGTGAACCAAATCGGTACCCTTTCCGAGACCCTCGAGGCCATTCGCCTGGCGCAGCGCTCCGGGTACCGGGCGGTGATCAGCCACCGCTCCGGGGAAACCGAAGACAGCTTCATCGCTGATTTGGCGGTGGCGGTGAACGCCGGCCAGATCAAGACGGGCTCCCTTTCCCGCTCCGACCGCCTGGCCAAGTACAACCAACTCCTGCGCCTCGAGGAGGCCCTGGGCCAGGCGGCCCGTTACCTAGGCTATGGGGCTTTTTAAGCGCACCAAGATCGTGGCCACCTTGGGGCCCGCCTCCAGCACCAAAGAGGTGATCCGGGCCCTGGCGGAGGCGGGGGTGGACGTCTTCCGCCTCAACTTTAGCCACGGGACCCCCGAGGACCACAAGAAGCGGGTGGCCCTGGTGCGGGAGGTGGAAAAGGAACTGGGCAAGACCCTGGCCATCCTCCAGGACCTGCAAGGCCCCAAGATCCGCGTGGGCCGCTTTAAGCAAGGGCGGGTGGAGCTCAAGGCCGGCCAGCCCTTCATCCTCACCCGGAAGCCCGTGGAGGGGGACGAAACCCAGGTTTCCCTCACCTACCGCGGCCTTCCCGAGGACGTGGTCCCGGGTCAGATCCTGCTCCTGGACGACGGCAGGATCCGCCTGCGGGTAGAAAGGGTAGTGGGGGACGAGATCCACACCGTGGTGGAGGTGGGGGGCGTCCTCTCCGACCACAAGGGGATCAACGTCCCCGGGGCCGACCTCTCCATCCCCGCCCTCTCGGAAAAGGACATCCAGGACCTGGCTCTGGGGGCGGAGCTCGGGGTGGACTGGGTGGCGGTCTCCTTCGTGCGCACCCGGGACGACCTCCTCCTCGCCCGGCACTACCTTTCCCGCTACGGCTCCCGGGCCAAGCTCATGGCCAAGATTGAGAAACCCTCCGCGGTGCAGCGCTTTGAGGAGATCCTGGAGGAGGCGGACGGCGTCATGGTGGCCCGGGGGGACCTGGGGGTGGAGATGCCCTTGGAGGAGGTCCCCATCGTGCAAAAGCGCCTTATCCTCCGCTCGCTCGCTGCAGGGAAGCCGGTGATCACCGCCACCCAGATGCTGGAGTCCATGGTGCACAACCCAAGCCCTACCCGGGCCGAGGCCTCCGATGTGGCCAACGCCATCTTTGACGGCTCGGATGCGGTGATGCTCTCGGCGGAAACCGCCGCTGGGGCCTACCCGGTGGAGGCGGTGGCCATGATGGCCCGTATCGCCAAGGCGGTGGAGTCTTCTCCAGAGTTTTTGCAAAAACTCAACGTCCTGCGCCCGGCTCCCACCCCCACCACCCAGGACGCCATCGCCCAGGCGGCGGACGACATCGTGGAGGCGGTGGGGGCCCGGGCCATCGTGGTCTTCACCGCCACTGGGGGGTCCGCCCGGCGCGTGGCCCGCACCCGGCCCCAGGTGCCCATCCTGGCCCTCACCCCCAATCCCGAGGTGAAGCGGCAGCTGGCCTTGGTCTGGGGCGTCTTGCCCCATCTGGCCCCAGACCCTCAGGACACGGACGATATGGTGCGCATCGCTCTGCGGGAGGTGAAGGCCTTGGGCCTCGCCCAGGTGGGGGAGCGGGTGGTCATCGCCGCGGGGGTGCCCTTTGGGGTGCGGGGGACCACCAACCTGATCCGGGTGGAAAGGGTGAGCTAAAAGGGCCCGGGACCTATAGGCCCCGGGGGGAGGGAGGTAAACCGGTTTACTTGACCGGGGGACGGGACTTGAGCACGTCTTGCGGGGAGAGGGGCTTGGCCCGCTCTGCCTTCACCTCTCCTGCGGTGATGGGCTTGGCCTTGGACTTGGCGAAGGTGGTGAGGACATGGTTGAGGAGGTCCGCCACCTCCTGGTCCTTTAGCTGCCGGAAGGGAGGCATGACCCCGTTATAGGTCTTGCCCTCCACGCTCAAGGGACCCTGGAGGCCATAGAGGACTACCCGGATGAGGTATTCCCGGCCCCCCTTGGCCTGGACCACCTTGTCCAGATGGGTGAGGGGTGGGAAGGCTCCGGGGATGCCCTGGCCCGTGGCTTGGTGGCAGCTTTGGCAGTTGGCGGAATACAGCTTGGCCCCCGGGCTTTGGCCCAGGGCCAGGAGCCCGAAGGCGAGGAGAACGGGCAGGAGCCGCTTCATGGTTCCAGAATAGGGGGGACTTCCCGCCCTAGGCCAGGGGCATTTGTCCCCCAGCTCGTGGGACGTAGGCGCAACGGGGGTCTGCCGCCAGGTAATCCCCGGTTTCCGCATAGGCCCGGGCCCGGCTACCCCCGCAAAGCTCCCGGTACTCGCAGACCCCGCATTTGCCCTTGAGGAGGGTTTTGTTGCGCAACTCCTGGAATAGGGGGCTGTTTTGGTAAATATCCAGAAGCGGCCGTTGCCGCACGTTGCCCGCCGATAAGGGCAGGAAGCCCGAAGGATAGACCTCCCCGTTGGCGGCCACGAAGACGAAGCCGAAGCCATCGGAGAGGTGGAGGCCCCGCCCTTCCCCCACTAAGGCCCCATCCTCGCCCCCTTCCCTTCGCCGGCGTTCCAGGGCTACCCGGCGGAACATGGGGCCCTCCGTGGTGCGGACCTTGAAGGGGTAGCGGCGGGAGAGCTCGTAAAGGAGGTGCATCACCTCCTCGTACTCCTGTGGGGAGAGCTGCTCCAGCAAGGCGCCCCGGCCCACGGGCACCAAGAAGAAGACCTCCCAGGTGGCCACGCCCTGTTCCGCCAGGATCTCGGCGATGCCGGGGAGTTCCTTGGCGGTGCGCCGGGTAACGGTGGTGTTCACCTGGGTCATGAGCCCCACCTCCTTGGCCCAGGTGAGGGCTTTTAGGGCCAAGGCGAAGGTGCCCGGCACCCCGCGGAAGCCGTCGTGGGACTCGGGGCTTGCCCCGTCCAGGGAGATGGCCATCTGGTGGACGCCAAGGGCTTGGAAGCGGGCCACCACCTCCCGGGTGAGCCTGGGCGTCACGGCGGGGGTGATCCCCACCTTAAGCCCCAGGCGCTGGGCTTCTTCCAAGAGGAGGAAGGGGTCGGGGCGGGCCAGGGGGTCGCCCCCGGTGGGGAGGAGGATGGGCTTGGGGGTGTAGGTGGCGAGTTCCCGGAGGAGCTTGAGGCCCTCTTCGGTGGAAAGCTCGTCGGGTAGGGGATCGGGCACGGCGGAGGCCCGGCAGTGCTGGCAGGCGAGGAGGCAGGCCCGGGTCATCTCCCAGGCCACCAGGAGGGGAAAGCGGTCGAGGTCGGGCTTCATGCCCCTAAGGTAGAGGAGAAGGGAAAGGGCAGGTGTCCCTACCGGGGGAGGGTGAGGCGGTAGGTAAGGGTTTTAGCCTCCTTAGGCTTTAGGGGAAGCTCCAGGCGGTAGCCCTCGGGCAGGGGCGTGGCTCCGGGGAAGTCCAGGCGGAAGGGCTTGGGAAAGGTTTCGCCGAGGAGCAGGGTCATGGGGTAAGGGTAGGGGTTTTCCATGCGGGTTTCCACCAGGTAGGTGGCCTCCTTCTCCGATTGGGCAAGGAGGCGGAAGGTGCGCTGAAGGCGCGCCCTTAGGTCCTGCCCGAGCCAGAACTCCGCCGTGTTCCCCTCGAGGCTAGCGGGAAGGCGGGCCTGCCCCAGGAAAAGCCCCTCTTCCACCACCTCCAAGGCCCCGGGGGCCAAGGGGAAGGGGGCCTGGAAGCGGTAGCCCCGCTCCAGGGGAAGGAGGGCTTCGGTGCGGAAGGGGCCTTGGTAGCGGAGGAGGCGGGTGGGGGCCACCTCAGTCCTTTGGAAGGGGATTTCCGTGGTGCCGGGAAGGAGCTTCCTTGGGGGAAGCTCGTAACGGAATAGGCCGAAGGGGCTTTCCTGGGTTTCCCCGAAGGCGCGAAGGGCGGCTTCGGGGAAGGCTTTGGCCTGGAGGAGGTTCACCTCCCCCGAAAGAAGGACCAGGCGCTGGGCCTCCAGGGCTTCCCCTTCCAGCCTAAGCCTGGCCCAGGCGGTGAGCCGGCCCTCCTCGAGGGTGTAGAAAACCTCTCCCGTAAGCCCCGTGTAGAGGTAGCGAAGCCAGGCCTTCCCTTCCCCCCGGTAGCGGAAGAGGACCGTGGTGCCCTGGAAGAGCCTTTCCTCCTCCTCCACCCCAAGGAGCCGCAAGGAGCCCGGCACCATGCGGGAAAGCTTTTCCCCTGCCAGGTACACCCACGCCGAAGGGGGAAGGAGCACCGGCTCCTTTATCTCGGCAAAGCCCGGGTAGACCACCACCTCCTGGGCCAAGGCCCAAAGGAGGAAGAGCCCTAAGGCGGCGAGCTTTCTCATACCCCCAGTCTACGCGCCAAGGCCTCCACCGCCTCCCTGGGGAGGGGTCCGCCGTGGCCGAGGTACACCCGCCGGGCTCCCAGGTCCAGGATCTTCCGCACCGTCTTCCTCGCCAGGGCGTGGTCCTCGTTGATGAGGCGGGGTGGGAGGCCCTTTCCCCTTAAGGCGTCCCCCGCCAAAAGCACCCCCTCCCGGAAAAGCCCCACCTGGCCCAGGGTATGCCCGGGGAGGTGAACCACCCGCCAGCCCAAAAGCTCCATCCCCTCCTCTGCAGGGCGGAGGGCCTCCTTAGGGAGGGGTGGGGCCAGGTTGGCGAGCCGATGGCCCAAAAGGGGGATGGGGAGGGGTGGGCGGGGCTTTTCCCCCGTGAGGTAGGGCCACTCCTGGGGGTGGGCATAGACCTCTAGCCCATACCGCTCCCAAAGGGCCCTTGCGCCCCCGGCGTGGTCCAGGTGGTGGTGGGTGAGGAAGAGGAACGGGGGAGGGGAGTCCAGGAGGCGGAGAAGCCTCCTCGCCTCCCAGGGAAGCCCGGCGTCCACCAGGAAGTAGCCCCCCTCCGCGGGCACCCGGTAGAGGTTGGCGGCGAAGGCCAGGCGCTCAGGCCCGCTCATAGGCGAGGGTGAGGCCCATCTCCGCCAGGGCCTTGCGGATGCCCTCGGCGTCGATCCCCGCCTGGCGGTGGAGGCTCGGGATGGGGCCGTGCTCGAAGAAACGGTCGGGAAGCCCAAGGACCTTGACCTCGGGCTTGAGGCCCATCTCGTTCAGGGTTTCCAGCACGGCGCTGCCAAACCCCCCCATCCGCTGGTGGTCCTCCACGGTGAGGAGCTTGTAGCGGGCGAGCTCCCGCAGCATCTCCCGGTCTAGGGGCTTTAGGAAGCGGGCGTTCACCACGCCCACGCGGGGGTCGTTCCCCGCGGCCTCGAGGGCATACCGCAGCGTCTTGCCGAAGGCCAGGATATAGGCCTCCGTCCCTTCCTTCAGCACCTCCCACTTCCCCCAAGGGATTTCGGGCCACACGCCCTCGGGGGCCCGCTCCACGTTGTCCCGGGGGTAGCGGATGGCCACGGGGCCGCCCAGCTCCAAGGCCTTCTTGAGCATGGCCCGTAGCTCCAGGGCGTCCTTAGGGGCAGCGATCTGCAGGTTGGGGATGGTGCGGAGGTAGGCGATGTCGAAGACCCCGTGGTGGGTGGCCCCGTCCGCCCCCACAAGGCCCGCCCGGTCTATGGCGAAGACCACGGGGAGGCTCTCTATGGCCACGTCGTGGATCACCTGGTCGTAGGCCCTCTGGAGGAAGGTGGAGTAGATGGCCACCACGGGCTTCATGCCCCTCAGGGCTAGGCCCGCCGCTGTGGTCACCGCCACGTCCTCGCAAATGCCCACGTCCAGGTAGCGCTCTGGGTGCTCCGTAGAGTAGCGCACGAGCCCCGAGCCCTCCCGCATGGCGGGGGTGATGACGAAGAGGCGGGGCTCCCGGTAGGCCAGCTCGGTGACGGCGTCGCCGAAGGCCTGGCTCCAGGAGTAGCCCTTGGAAACCTTCTCCGGCTTCTTGGGGTCAAACCCTGGGGGGCCGTGCCAGTAGATGGGGTCGGCCTCGGCCACCTTGTACCCCTTACCCTTCCGGGTGACCACGTGGAGAAGGGTGGGCCCATCCAGGGTTTTGAGGTGCTCCAGGATGTGGATGAGGCCCTTCAGGTCGTGGCCGTCCACGGGGCCGATGTAGCGGAGGCCCCAGGCGTAGAAGGGGTTTTCCTGGTGGAGGATCAGCTTGGCCGCCTCCTTGGCCCGGTCCACCAGGCCGAAGAGTTGGGGAGAGATGCGTTCCAGAACACTCCTCCCCAGCTTTTCCATGTCGTGGACCCACTTCCTTATCTGGAGCTCCTTGAAGTACTTGTTCAGGGCCCCCACGTTCTCGGAGATGCTCATCTCGTTGTCGTTGAGGAGGATGAGCATCCTTTTTTGCAGCTCGCCGATCTTGTTGAGGGCGGCCAGGGCCATGCCCCCCGTCAGGGCCCCGTCCCCGATCACCGCCACCACATGGTAGTCCTCCCCCAGGAGGTCCCGGGCGACGGCCATGCCCAGGGCGTGGGCCAAGGAGGTGGAGGCGTGGCCTGCGGTGATGGCGTCGTGCTCGGACTCGGAAACCTTGGTGAAGCCCGAGATGCCCCCCTCCTGCCTCAGGGTGTGGAAGCGGTCCTTGCGGCCCGTGACCAGCTTGTGGGCGTAGGCCTGGTGGCCCACGTCGAAGAGGATGCGGTCTTTGGGGGAGTGGAAGACGCGGTGGAGGGCGAGGATGAGTTCCACCGCCCCCAGGGAACTCGCCAGGTGGCCGCCGTTTTGCGCCGTGACCCGGATGATCTCGCTCCGGATTTCCTCCGCCAACGTCTGGAGTTCCTCCAGGCTAAGTCGCTTCAAGTCTTCTGGGCCGTTTACCCGGTCTAGGACCATACCCACCTCACTGGAAGTTGCGCTCCACCAAAATGCGTCCCTCCCGGGTGCGCACCTCCCCCACCCGGGGGGCGAACCAGACCTCATAGGCCGTCTGCCCCGCCTGGTCCTGGTAAACCTGGCGGATGCGGTAAATGCGAAAGGCCCCCGCAGGAAGCCGCACTTCCCGTTCCTCCAGGACCTCCATGGCGTAGTCCAGGCGTCCTTGGGCCAAAGGCTCCCGGCCCGAGGGGGAAAGGAGCTCCACCTGGACCTCTACCCTCCCTCCCCAGCGGTAGCCGGGGGCGAGGAGGCCCTCTGGGGGATACTCCAGGAGGGGGGGGGTGAACACCACCCGGGCCGAGGGGTCCTGGAAGCCGAGGAGCCGCACGCCAAAGGCCCCCACCTGGCGGTAGTAGACCCGGTCCTCCCCCCGGCCCAAGACGCGGAAACGGAGGGCTTCCTGCCCTTCGTAAAGGGCGGGGCCTTCCACCCGCACCCGGTAGGGGGGAGAGGAAAGGGCCTCCCCCTCCGGCACATACACCCACTCCAGCCCGGTGGCGCTGGGGTAGAAGGCCTCGTTCTTGAGGAAGGGTCGGGCCTCAGGGGCCTGAGTCACCTGGGGGGCGCAGGCGGCAAGCAGAAGGGAGAGAGCCATAAGGAACCGCCTCATGGTAGGGAGTTTACCCCGCTTCCCGCCGTAGGCTGGCCAACACTTCCCTTGGGTCCTGGAGCCGGGCCTTTAGCTCTTGGGCCTCCCGTGGGCCGCCTAAAAGGGCCCGTTCCGCCGCCAAGCTCTCCAGGAGAGAAAGGAGCCTTTTTCCGCTCCTCCCGGACCTGGGCTAAGGCCCGGGATAGCTCCTTTTGGGTTTTCAGGAGGCGGTGGGGGGCTTGGAGGGCCTCTTTTAGCCTCGCTTCCCGCTGGGATAGGGCGTTGAGGGCACTTTCCACCTCGGACCAGTCCAGGAGGTCTTTGAGTTTGGCCCGCCCCCAGTCCAGGCCTTCCGGGCGGGTTCTAAGCAGGAAAAGGAGGAGGGCCAGGGCGAGGACGAGGAACAGGGCTTCCAACACCCAGGGCATGGGGGGTTAGCCTTGGCCCAGCTCCCGTTTGAGCCGGAGGAGTTCCTCCTCCAGCTCTTTTTCCCCGGACAAGGCGGCGAGCTCCTTTTCCAGGTCCTGGCCGTCTAGGGTCTTCAGGGCCTCGTGCCGGTCCTCCAGGGCCAGGATCCGGGCCTCCATCTCCTCAAAGGCCTCCAGGGCAGGGTGCTGGTCCAGGCGGGACTCCATCCTTCGCACCGCCTCCGCCGCCTCCACCCCTTTTTTGCGGGCCAAAAGGAGCTTCTTCCTAGCCTCCGCCTCGTCGATTTTGGCCTCCAGGGCCTTGAGCTGGGTCATGAGCCGCTCGGTCAGGGCTTTGTGCTCCCCCAGTTGCCCTTTGAAGCCTTCCGCCAGGTCCAGGGCCCGCTTCCTGCGCCGGAGGGCCTCCTTGGCCAGGTCCTCCCGGCCCGCCTTCAGCGCCTCCTTGGCCTTTTCCTCCCATAAGGCGGCTTCCTTCTCGTGGCTTTCCACCTCCCGCTCCAGGCGCTTGGCCTCGGCCAGGGCGGCGGCCACCTGTTCCCGCGCCTCTTTGAGGGCTTCCTTCATGTCCAGAAGGGCCTGCTCCAGGATCTTTTCCGGGTCCTCGGCCCGGCGCAAAAGCTCGTTCAGGTTCGCCCGGATCAGGCGTCCGATGCGGTCAAGTAGGGTCATGGTGACCTCCAGGTCCAGTATGCCATACCCTTGACGGGGCCTTGGGCCTGGGGTAGCCTGGCCTTGTAAGTATGCGCTTGCTTGCGGGAGCCGATCCCCTCGAGGCCCGCCTCCTCCAGGCCGCCTTGGAGCTCTTGGCGGAGCGGGGTTACCGCGGGGCCACCACCAAGGAGGTGGCCCGGCGGGCGGGGGTGAGTGAGGTGACCCTTTTCCGCCGCTACGGGAGCAAGGAGGCTTTGTTGCGGAAGGCCGTGGCCGCCTTCTTCCCCCAAGGCTTCTTGGAACGGCTTCCTCAAGAGGAGGCCCCCTTGCGGGAAGGGCTTTCCGCCCTCTTGGAGGCTTATTTGGAGCTCCTGCAGGCTCATCGCGCCCTTTTGCCCAAGCTCCTGGCGGAGCTTTTGCGCCACCCCGAGCTCCGGGCGGAGGGCCCCCCGAGGGGAATGGGGCTGGCCTTGGAGCGGATTTTGGCCTTCTTCCGGGCCAAGCAGGAGGCGGGGTTGTTGCGGGGGGATGAACCCCCAGAGGAGCTGGCCTTGGCCTTCGTGGGACCCCTTTTCGCCCGTTTCCTCCTGGGGGAGGCCTTGGGGGTGCGCCTTCCCTTGGACCGGGAGGCCTACGTGCGGGGGTATCTGGAAGGACGCTATGGTGCACGCTGAGGAGGTCACGCGAAGCTTTGGCGGCGTTAAAGCCCTGGACCGGGTGAGCCTTTTCGTGCGCCCGGGGGAGGTCTTTGGGCTCCTGGGCCCCAACGGGGCGGGCAAGACCACCTTGGTGCGGGTCCTCACCGGGGTGTTGCGCCCCGATGGCGGCCGGGCGGTGGTGGCGGGGCTGGACGTGGTGCGGGCCCCTTGGGCGGTCAAGGCGCGTATCGGCTACGCCACCCAGGAGCAAAGCGTCTACCGTGACCTCACCGTGGAGGAAAACCTCCGCTTCCGCGCCCGGCTCTACCGGCCCAAGGAGGCAAGGGCGTTGGCGGAGGAGGCGCTTTTGCGCTTTGGCCTCCTCCCCTACGCCAAGGCCCTGGCGGGCCACCTCTCCGGGGGCTGGCGGCAGCGGCTGGCCCTGGCCCAGGCGGTGGTCCACCGCCCGGAGGTCCTCGTCCTGGCCTCGGCCCGTTTCCAAAGGCAGGTGGCGGTATGAGGGGGTGGGCGCTTGGCCTCCTTTTGGGCTTCGCCCTGGCCCAGGGGCGGCTGGAGGTGGGGCTTTACGGGGCGCCGGGCCAGGTGACCCCGGCCCTGGAGGCCGCCTTTTCCTTGGGGGAAGGGGAGGTCTACGCCAAGGGGCAAGGGGGGCGGGGGGCTTTGGGCTACCTGGGAAGCCTCTCCTTGGGGCCTTTGGGGTTCCTCGCCTACGGGGTCCAGGGGGAGCTGGGGGAAGGGGGCGTGGGGGGTGCTGTGTTCCTGGAGGGGGGCGCGGGCCCCGTGGCCTTGGAAGGGCGGCTCGGCTTCCGGCCCCAGGCCGCCTTGCCCCTTTTCCCCGAGGCCGCCTTCTTTGGGCGGCTTGCCCTGCGCTACCGGGCAAGCCCTAAGGAGGTCTGGGGTCTGGAGGTGGCCCAAAACGCCCCTCCCCGCCCCTCCTCCTTCGGCCTGCAACCGGGGTGGGAAGGGGGGTTCCGCCTGGAGGGGAGCTACGCCTTGCGCCAGGAGGCCACCTACACCCTGGGGATGGGGGTTTCTCCCTGGCCCTATGCCCTTTTGGGCTTCAAGGGGGAGGTGGGGGCGGAGGGGGAGGTGCTGGACCTCCTCCTCCGCCTGGGGGGGGTGAACCGGCTGGAGGCGGGGCTTTACTTAGGGGAGGCTAGCCTCCATCTCACCCTTTCCCACCCTTGGGCGGGTAGCCTCGTGGTGTGGCTTGGGGACCTGGGCCTCGAGGCGGGCTACCACAAGGCTCCTTACGCCTGGGTCCGCTACGCATGGAGGTGGCCGTGAAGGCAAAAACCCTTACCGTGTTCGGGCTAGCCCTTTTTCTCGGTCTGGCCTGGGCCCAGTCGGTTTCGCAGATCCTGGACTTGGTGGAAAGGAACCTTTCCGAGCCCTGGCAGGCCCTGGTCCAAGGGGAGATCCAAGGCCCCGGGGGCCGGGAAAGCCTCCAGGCTCGGGTCTACGCCCTACCCAAGGAGAAGCTCTACCGCATCGAGTTCCTCAAGCCGGGCTCCTTGGAGGGCAACTTCACCGTGGTCACCGAGAAGGAGGTGTGGAACTACCTCTACCTCACCAACCAGCTGGTGATCAGCCCCAAGGAGAAGGCCCAGGTGCAGGGCCTGGGCTTCAGCCCCCAGGGCCTGGGTGACCTAAAGGCCCTTTCCGAGCGGGTAACCCTCCGCCTGGCTGGGGAGGAGCGCCTGCCGGAAGGGGTGGCCTGGAAGCTGGTGGGGGAGGCCAAGGAGGGGCAAGGCTTTGCCCGGATGGAGCTTTACATCCTGCGGGCAGACCCGAGGCCCGTGCGCTTCCTCTTCCTGGACGAGGCGGGGAAGGTCTTGGCGGACCTAAGGGTGGTGGAGTTCAAGCGGGCCAGCCTAAGCCCCGCCCAGCTCAAGCGCTACCCCAAGGACGCCCAGGTGGTGCGCCGCTAGACCTCGGCGTACAGGGGGGTGGAGAGGTACTTCCACCCCCCATCGGGGCTGATGCAGGCCACCCGCTTGCCGGGGCCGAGCTCCTTAGCCACCTGGAGGGCGGCCCAGACGATGCCCCCCGAGCTCATGCCCAAAAAAAGCCCCTCCTCCCGGGCGAGCCTTCGGGCCAAGGGGAAGGCGTCCTCCTCCCATACCTGGATAACCCCGTCCAGGAGGCTGAGGTCCAGGTTTTCCGGGATGAAGCCCGGGCCCATGCCCTGGAACTGGTGCTGCCCCATCTTCCCCCCGGAGAGGACGTTGGAGCGGGCGGGCTCCACGGCGATCACCTTCACGTGGGGGATCCTCTCCTTGAGGTAGCGCCCCACCCCGGTGAGGGTTCCCCCCGTGCCCGAGCCGTAGACGAAGGCGTCGATGCGCCCCTCCAGGGCCTCGTAGAGCTCGGGGCCCGTGGTTTCGTAATGGGCCCGCACGTTGGCGGGATTGGCGAACTGGTCGGGCATGAAGGCCCCGAGCTCCTCTTTGAGCCTTAACGCCTCCTCCCTGGCCGCCAGCATCCGCCTTGCCGGGTCGGTGAGGACCAGCTCGGCCCCGAAGGCCCGTAAGACCCGCTTCCTCTCCTCGGACATCTGGGCGGGCATGGTGAGGAGGAGGCGGTAGCCCCGGCTGGCGGCGATCATGGCGAGGCCGATCCCCGTGTTGCCGCTTGTGGGCTCCACGATCACCTGGCCCGAGCCCGGCTTCAGGAGGCCCTTTTCCTCGGCGTCCCGGATCATGTACCAGGCGGGGCGGTCCTTGATGGAGCCCCCAGGGTTTAGGCCCTCGAGCTTTACAAAAACCTCGGCCATCCCCGGCTCCACCACCTTGGTGAGGCGCACCACGGGGGTCTTGCCGATGGCTCCTTCCACCCGCATACCCCCACTATAGGGGTTTCCTTGGCGGGGGGCATCTGCTAACCTAGGGGAAGCAAGCCCTAAGCTTGCGGAAGGGTGAACATGAAGGTAGCACAGGACAAGGTGGTCACCATTCGCTATACCCTCCAGGTGGAGGGGGAGGTCTTGGACCAGGGGGAGCTTTCCTACCTGCACGGGCACGGCAACCTCATCCGGGGCCTCGAGGAGGCCCTGGAGGGCCGCGAGGAGGGCGAGGTCTTCCAGGCCCACGTGCCGGCGGAGAAGGCCTACGGCCCCCACGACCCGGAAGGGGTGCAGGTGGTGCCCCTCTCCGCCTTCCCCGAGGACGCCGAGGTGGCCCCCGGGGCCCAGTTCTACGCCCAGGACATGGAGGGGAACCCTATGCCCCTCACCGTGGTGGAGGTCCAGGGGGAGGAGGTCACCATCGACTTCAACCACCCCTTGGCGGGCAAGGACCTGGACTTTGACGTGGAGGTGGTGAAGGTGCGGGAGGCCACCCCCGAGGAGCTCCTGCACGGCCACGTGCACGAGGGCGGGCATTCCCACTAGGCCCAGGCGAAGCCCCCCTGGGGTTTCCCGGGGGGGCTTGACTTTTTCCTCCCCCCGTGGGATAGTGGGGAGTCCCTGGAAAGCCAAGTGGGTTTTCGGGATGAAGGAGAAGCATGAAGAAGGGTACCGTTAAGTGGTTCAACGCGGAGAAAGGCTACGGGTTCATCCAGCAGGAAGAGGGTCCGGACGTGTTCGTGCACTTCTCGGCCATCGAGGCCGAAGGGTTTCGCACCCTGAACGAGGGGGAGCGGGTGGAGTTTGAGGTGGAGCCTGGCCGGGGCGGCAAGGGTCCCCAGGCCAAGAAGGTCCGCCGCATCTAACGGGCAAACGCCCTGGGGAAGCCCCTCTTGGGGCTTCCTTTGCTTTAGGCTTAGGGCATGCGCATCCTGGTTTCCAACGACGACGGCATCTTTTCCCCGGGCATCAAGGCCCTAGGCCTGGCCATGCGGGCCTTGGGGGAGGTTTTTGTGGTGGCCCCCGACGTGGAGCAGTCGGCGGTGGGCCACGGCATCACCGTGCGCCGTCCCTTGCGCTTCAAGCACACGGCAAGCGCCGGCTTCGGGGAGATCCCCGCCTACCGGGTGGACGGCACCCCGGCGGACTGCGTGGTCCTGGGGGTGCACCTCTTGGGGCGGCCCGATCTGGTGGTTTCGGGCATCAACATCGGGGTAAACCTGGGGCTGGACCTCACCCACTCGGGCACGGTGGCCGCGGCCCTCGAGGCCACCTCCTTGGGCATCCCCGCCATCGCCTTCAGCCTGGATACCTCCGCCGAGGAGTTGGACTTCGGCGAGGCCGCCCGCCATGCGGTGAGGATCGCCCGCTGGGTGGCCCAAAGGGGTCTGCCCAAAGGGGTTCTCCTCAACGTGAACTTCCCCGCCGGCACCCCCAAGGGGGTGAAGGTCACCCGGCTTTCCACCCACCACTTTGAGGACACGGTGGTGGAGCGGCTGGACCCCGAGGGCCGGCCCTACTACTGGATCGCCGGCACCCCTGTGGGGGAGGAGGAGGAGGGGACGGACCTCTGGGCGGTGCGGCGGGGCTACATATCCGTCACCCCGGTGAGCCTGGACTTCACCGCCCGGGAATACCTGGACGAGGTGGCAGCCTGGGTCAAGGACCTATGAGGCGCACCGCCAGGCCCTCCCGCAGGCCCAAGGCCTCCCGGGCGCTTCCCCGGTTGACCGCGATTTCCAATAGCCCGGCGCTCCCCAGGTAGGCCACCCCTTCCCCTTCCCCCACCTCGCCGAAGGTGCGGCGGATGGGGACCTTTTGCCCCGCCACCTCCACCCACCCCCCTAAAGGGGCTTGCAGGAGGGTGGTGATGGCGTTGCCAAAGCGGTCGAAGGTGAGGACCTCCCCTTCCGGGCCCAGGGTCAGGTTTAGGGGGAGGCGGAGGAGGCTTTCCACCGGGACCTCCTCCCCGAGGGCCTCCGGGGGAAGGCCCAGGGCCAGGTGGGCGGCGGCGGGGGCGAAGCGGTCGCGGCCGTGGAAGGTGAACCCCCCCGGGCGCCAGCCGGGCAAGGGCTCCAGGCCTTGGGGGGAAGGGGGGGATAGCCTTTCCAGGGCGTAGGCCTGCCGGGGCGGGTCCAGGAGCCAGGCCAGGGTGAAGAGGCCGTTGTCCGGCCCCACGTAGGCCCGGCGGCCCAGGGCGGCGATGGCCCGCCTGGCCGTTCCCACCCCGGGGTCCACCACCGCCAGAACCACGCTCCCCTCGGGCAGGTAAGGCACCGCCTCAAAAAGGGCGTAGGCCGCCCGCCGCAGGTCCTGGGGCGGGAGCTCATGGGCCAGATCCACCGCCTTCACCCCGGGGGCCCGCTGGGCTAAGACCGCCTTCACCACCCCCACGTAGGGGTCCTCTAGGCCGAAGTCGGAGAGGAAAAACACGGGGCGCATGCTAGAAGCGCCTCAGCCAAGCGGGGGGAAAGAGGGAGAGGACCACCCCCGCCACCACCCAGCCCAGGCTTAGGCCCAAGACGCTCCCCGCCCGCTCCTTGGCCCACAGAAGCCCCGCCCCCACGAGGAGAAGAAAAAGGGTGGGCCCCGGCACCACCAGGGCGAAGAAGAGGGCGGAAAGGGCGGGGGAGAGGTCCTTGTACCGCTCCTGGAACACCAGGGGGACGAGGCCGCGGAAGAAGGGCTCCATGAGGGCCAGGCCCAAGAAGGTGAGGAGGTTTAGGGGCAGGGTGGATAGGCCCAGGTAAGGGCGGAGGAGGCCGTAGAGGAGGAGGAGAAGGACCAGGACCGGCCCCACCCAAAACCCCTCTACCCAGCTTCCCCAAGCGCCTAAAAGGGCGGGAAGCCGCTTCCTTTGCCAAAGGAGAAGGCCCAAGAGGAGGAAGGCCCCGTAGGCCAGATAGAGGCTCGGGAGGACCCTTTCCCCTTGGTAGGGGGTGAGGAAGGCGAGGAGGTTGGCGAAAAGGAGCTTGCCCACCAAAGCGGCAAAGCCCAGGGCCAAAAGGAGGGCCATAAGGGCCAGGAGGTAGAGGCTTCCCGGCCCCGGCAGGGGGTTTTCCACCACCTCCACGGTGCGCAAGGGCTCGATGCGGCTTTCCCCTAAAAGGACCAGGACCAAGAAGGCCAGGAGGGCGAGGAACCAGGGCCAGGCCTTGGCCAGGAAGCGCCCGGGGAGGTTTTCCACCTGGGCCAGTTGCCCAAGCGCCGCAAGGCCCCGCCCCCAGTCCCCTTGCCCCAGGTAGGCCAGGGTCAGGGTGGAAAGGGCTTGGGCCTTCAGGTCGGGCCTGGCGGAAAACTCCGGGAGGAGGTTTTCCAAAAGGGAAGCGGCCTCCTCGGGCCGCCCCGCCAGAAAAAGCAGGCGCCCCCGCTCCAGCCGCTCCTCCCGGGTGGAGCCCAAGGCCAATAGGCCCGCCTCAGGGTTGCCCAGGCTCAGGTGGAGCCGGGCCAAAAGGAGGCGCACCTCCGGGGTGGGGGGCAGGGTTTGGGCCTCCGCTAGGGCCTCCTCCGGCCGTTTTAGGGCCTCCAGGGCCAAGGCCCGCACCAGCCTCGCCTCCGGCTCCTGCCCCAAGGGAAGGCGCAGGACCTCCTCCGGCTTCCCCTGGGCCAAAAGGAGCCGCGCCTTCAGGACCTGGCCCTCGGGGTCATCCCCCAAGCGTTCCAGGTAAGCCCCCGCCTGGGCCAGGTCGCCCCTTTCCAGGGCGATGCGGGTGAGAAGGCGCAAGGTGGGGGCGTGGCTGGGGTTGCTCACCAGGGCGAGCTCGCAGGTCATCTGGGCGCTTTCCAGGGCCCCTTGTTGGTATAGCCTTTGGCAACGGGCGAAATACTCCTCGGCCCCTTGGGCCCAAACCAGGGGAACGAGAAGGGAAAGGATAACCATCCATCCCCAAATAGGCTTCATGGCTTCCAGTTTACGCCCTCCGTCTTGTACCCGGTATAATCCCACCGGGTGAAACCCATGAAGCGATGGACGGTGATCTTGGCGTCGGCGTTGTTGACCTTGGCCCTGGCCCAAGCCTCCCAGGTGGCGGCCTTGGTGGATGCGGGGCGCTTTCAGGAGGCCTACGAAATGGGCCTCAAGCTCGGTACCCCCGAGGCCTTGGCCCTGGCGGCCAAGGGGGCGAGCTTCTACGCCCTCTATGAGGCCAAGACCGAGGAGAAGCGGGCCTGGTTTGAGAAGGCGGAAAAGGCCGCCTCCCAGGCCATTGCTAAGGATCCTAATTACCCAGAGGGCTACTTTGAGCGGGCCCGCGCTTTGGGGCGGCTTTCCCAGTACAAGGGGATCCTCGAGGCCCTTTCCGAGGGGCTTGCGCCCCGCATTCGGAACGACCTGGAAAGAACCCTGAAGCTCAAGCCCGACCACGCCGGGGCCATGGTGGCCCTGGCCCTTTGGCACTTCGAACTGGTGCAAAAGGGCTGGCTGGTGGCCGCCACCCAAGGGGCGGATGGGGGCAAGGTGGAACCCCTGATGAAAAAGGCCATCGAGCTGGAGCCTGATGGGATTATCCACCGGGTGGAGTACGCCCGGGTCCTGGCCGCCTGGAACAAAAAGGAGGAGGCTAGGAAACAGCTGGAAATCGCCCTTTCCCTGCCCGCCAAGACCGCCGCTGATCGCTACGACCAGGAAAGGGCCCGCCAGGAGCTGGCCAGGCTCAAGTAGGCCCTGGGCTTAGCGGGGGGTGGGGAGCCTTAGGCCAAGCCGACGGCCGAAGACCCGGAGGAGCACCGTGGCCAAAGCCCCAGCGAAGAGGGAGAGCTCGGGGTGGCTTCCGTGAAGGGCGTAGACCAGCAAGGCCCCCACCAGGGCGGCGGAGGCGTAGAGGTCTCCGGCCCGGTAGAGGATCCCGGGCACCTCGCCGGAGAGCACATCCCGCAAGACCCCACCCCCCACCCCGGAAAGGGTCCCCGCCAAGGCCACCCCAAAAGGCCCTAGGCCCGCCGCCAGCCCCCTTTCCGCCCCCAAGGCGGCAAAGAGGCCAAGGCCCAGGGTGTCCAGGTAGTAGATGGGCTTCTCCAGGGCCTGCACTCGAGGGTGGAAGCGGAAGACCAAAACCCCCACCCCCACCACGCTCCAAAGGAGAGGCTCGTTCTTGAGGGCGCTAGGGGGAAGGGCGCCCACCAGGACGTCGCGGATGGAGCCACCCCCCACCGCCGTCACCGTGGCCAGGACCAAGACCCCAAGGAGGTCAAACCCCTTTTCCACCCCCTTCAGGGCCCCGGTGGCGGCGAAGACCAGGGTCCCAAGCCAAACCAGGGCCTCAACCATCCAAAAGCACCAGGGCCCGGGCCTGGACGTGGGAGGGGGCCAGGCCCTCCGAGGTCTTGAAGCTTAGGCCCACGCGGTCCGGGGGAAGCCCCAGGAGGCGGGCCAGGTTTTCCACCAAAGCCTGGCGGTGGGGGGAAAGCTTGGGCCGATCCAGGGTGAGGACGAGGCTCACCTGGAGGAGCCGCCCCCCCAAGGCCTCCACCCGGGCCAGGGCCTCCCGCAAGAACGCCTCGCTCCTCGCCCCGCGCCAGCGGGGGTCGGTATCGGGAAAGAGGAGGCCGATGTCCCCCAGGCCATAGGCGGCGAGGAGGGCGTCGGTGAGGGCGTGGAGGGCGGCGTCCCCGTCCGAGTGGGCCACCGCCCCCACGGGGCTCGGCAGGGCGAGGCCGCAGAGGTAAAGGGGCCTTCCCTCGGCAAGAAGGTGGCTATCCTCCCCGTAGCCGATGCGCATGGCTATACTTTAGGGCATGCCGCGCTTCGAGGAAGCCCTGGCCCTCATGGAGGCCTGGACGGAAAGCCCGTCCTTGCGCCGGCACATGCGGGCGGTGGAGGTGGCCATGCGGGCTTACGCCCGCCGCTTTGGGGAGGACGAGGAGCTTTGGGCCATGGCCGGGGTCCTCCACGACATGGACTACGAGAAGTACCCCGAGGCGCACCCCTACCGGGGGGTGGAGGAGCTTAGGCGCCTCGGTTACCCTGAGGAGGTCCTCAGGGCCATCCTGGCCCACGCCAGCTACACCGGGGTTCCCCGGGAAAGCCTCATGGCCAAGGCCCTCTTCGCCGTGGACGAGCTCACGGGCCTTATCGCCGCCGCGGTCTACGTGCGCCCGGACCGTTCCATCTTGGGCCTGGAGCTTTCCAGCCTGAAGAAGAAGTTCAAGGACAAGGCCTTCGCCAAGGGGGTGAACCGGGAGGAGATCCGGTTGGGGGCCGAGGAGCTAGGGGTGCCCTTGGACGAGCACCTGGCCTTTGTGCTCGAGGCCATGAAGCGGGAGGCCCACCTGCTAGGCCTCGCCTAGTTGCCCCAAGGGCCTTGCCCCGCTAGGGTGGGAGGCGTGGAGCTTCCCGACCTTACCCCTTACCTTGGGCAGATGACCTTTGGCGGCCTGGCCGGCTATGCCGTGGGCTACGCTTTGAAGAAGGTGGGCCGCCTCCTCGCTTTGGCCCTAGGGCTTCTCTTCGTGGCCCTGCAGCTCCTCGCCCAGGCCGGCTACGTGGAGGTGGACTGGACCCGCATCCAGCGGGACGTGGAGCCTTTGCTCCAGCAGCCTGGCCTAAAGAGCCTCTGGGAGAGGCTCCTCGCCACCCTCACCTACAACCTGCCCTTTGGGGCAAGCTTTGTGGGGGGACTTATTCTAGGCCTCCGGGCCGGATGAGCCGCTGGGGCGTGGCGATGAGGTCCACCCGCCGTTCGGGGGGGACGGGGAGCCTGGGGTAGACCATCACCGGGTGGGCCAGGGTGGCGAAGGGGGCTTCCACCCGGAGCCAGGCCTGGGGAAAGCCGTAGCCCTTCCCCACCCAGCCCCCCTCCTCGTCCACGGCCACCGCCCCGATGAGGACGAGGTCCAGGCTTTGCCCTTCCAGGCTCACGGGTATTCCGTAGCGGTAGGCCTCCCGCACCCGCTTGAGCCGCCTGGGGTCCAGGTCCTTGAGGAGCAAAAACTCCCCCGGCCGGTCGGGATGGGGAAGGAAAAGCTCTTTTCCCTGGCGCAAGGCCTCCTCCCTGAGGGGCTTGAGCACGGCGTCCATGCCGGCCAGGATGCGCTTAGCCCCTTGAAACTCCGGGGTCTTGAGGAGGCGCTCCGCCGCTTTCCTGGCCCCCAGGAAGTTGGGGTGGTGGCCGTGGGGAGGGGTGGGGTGGAGGGCGAGGCCGAAGCGGGCCAGGGCGTTCCAGACTTCTTCCCGAAGCTCACCCAGGGTCATCCTGAGCCCTCACTTTGACCGGGGTGGGAGGCGCCGTCAAGCTAAACTAGGGCCTATGGGCCGAAAGCTCCGCTTTGCCCACTTGCACCAGCACACCCAGTTCTCCCTTCTGGACGGGGCGGCCAAGCTTTCTGACCTCCTCAAGTGGGTCAAGGAGGTTTCCCCCGAGGACCCCGCCTTGGCCATGACCGACCACGGCAACCTCTTTGGGGCGGTGGAGTTTTATAAAAAGGCCACCTCCATGGGCGTGAAGCCCATCCTGGGATACGAGGCCTACGTGGCGGCGGAAAGCCGCTACGACCGTAAGCGGGGCAAGGGCCTGGATGGGGGTTACTTTCACCTCACCCTCCTCGCCAAGGACTTCAAGGGCTACCAGAACCTGGTGCGCCTGGCGAGCCGGGCCTACCTCGAGGGCTTCTACGAAAAGCCCCGCATCGACCGGGAGATCCTACGGGAGCACGCCGAGGGCCTCATCGCCCTTTCTGGGTGCTTGGGGGCGGAGATCCCCCAGTTCATCCTGCAAGACCGCCTGGACCTGGCGGAGGCCCGGCTCAACGAGTACCTCTCCATCTTCGGCGACCGCTTCTTCATCGAGATCCAAAACCACGGCCTTCCCGAGCAGCAAAAGGTCAACCAGGTCCTCAAGGAGTTCGCCCGCAAGTACGGCCTGGGCATGGTGGCCACCAACGACGGCCACTACGTGCGGAAGGAGGACGCCCGGGCCCACGAGGTGCTCCTGGCCATCCAGTCCAAGAGCACCCTGGACGACCCCGATCGCTGGCGCTTTCCCTGCGACGAGTTCTACGTGAAGACCCCGGAGGAGATGCGGGCCATGCTCCCCGAGGAGGAGTGGGGGGACGAGCCCTTTGACAACACGGTGGAGATCGCCCGCCTGTGCAACGTGGACCTCCCCATCGGGGACAAGATGGTCTACCGCATTCCCCGCTTCCCCCTCCCCGAGGGGCGCACGGAGGCCCAGTACCTGATGGAGCTCACCCTAAAGGGCCTCCTTGACCGCTACCCCGACCGCATCACCCCGGAGGTTTACCGGGAGCTCTTCCGCCGCCTGGGGAAGATCCCGCCCCACGGGGACGGCAAGGCCTTGGCCGAGGCCTTGGCCCAAGTGGAGAAGGAGGCCTGGGAAAGGCTCATGGCCGAGCTTCCCCCCTTGGAGGGGGTGCGGGAGTGGACGGCGGAGGCCATCCTGCACCGGGCCCTTTACGAGCTTTCCGTGATTGAGCGCATGGGCTTTCCCGGGTACTTCCTCATCGTGCAGGACTACATCAACTGGGCCAAGGAGCACCGGGTTTCCGTGGGCCCTGGGCGGGGAAGCGCGGCGGGGAGCCTGGTGGCCTACGCCGTGGGCATCACCAACATCGACCCCCTGCGCTTTGGCCTCCTCTTTGAGCGCTTCTTGAACCCCGAGCGGGTGTCCATGCCGGACATCGACACGGACTTCTCCGACCGCAAGCGGGACCAGGTGATCCAGTACGTGCGGGAGCGGTACGGGGAGGACAAGGTGGCCCAGATCGGCACCTTCGGGAGCCTGGCCTCCAAGGCCGCCTTGAAGGATGTGGCCCGGGTCTACGGCATCCCCCACAAGAAGGCGGAGGAGCTGGCCAAGCTCATCCCCGTGCAGTTCGGCAAGCCCAAGCCCTTGGCCGAGGCCATCCAGGTGGTGCCGGAGCTGAAGGCGGAGATGGAGAAGGACCCCAAGGTGCGGGAGGTCATAGAGGTGGCCATGCGCCTCGAGGGCCTAAACCGCCACGCCTCCGTGCACGCCGCCGGGGTGGTGATCGCCGCCGAGCCCCTCACCGACCTCGTCCCCCTCATGCGGGACCAGGAGGGCCGCCCCGTCACCCAGTACGACATGGGGGCGGTGGAGGCCTTGGGCCTCTTGAAGATGGACTTCCTTGGCCTCCGCACCCTTACCTTTTTGGAGGAGGCCAAGCGGATCGTGGAGGAGTCCAAGGGGGTGGTCCTGGACTACGATCGGCTTCCCCTGGACGACCCCAAGACCTTTGAGCTCCTCGCCCGGGGGGAGACCAAGGGGGTGTTCCAACTGGAGTCGGGGGGCATGACGGCCACGGTGCGGGGGCTCAAGCCCAGGCGGGTGGAGGACATCATCGCCTTGGTTTCCCTCTACCGCCCCGGGCCCATGGAGCACATCCCCACCTACATCCGCCGCCACCACGGCCAGGAGCCCGTGAGCTACGCCGAGTTCCCCCATGCGGAGAAGTACCTGAGGCCCATCCTGGACGAAACCTACGGCATCCCCGTCTACCAGGAGCAGATCATGCAGATCGCCTCGGCGGTGGCGGGGTATTCCCTGGGGGAGGCGGACCTGCTCAGGAGGGCAATGGGCAAAAAGAAGGTGGAGGAAATGCAAAAACACCGGGAGCGCTTCGTGCGGGGGGCCAAGGAGCGGGGCGTTCCGGAGGAGGAGGCCAATCGGCTTTTCGATATGCTGGAGGCCTTCGCCAACTACGGCTTCAACAAGAGCCATGCCGCCGCCTACAGCCTCCTCTCCTACCAGACCGCCTACGTGAAGGCCCACTACCCCGTGGAGTTCATGGCCGCCCTCCTCAGCGTGGAGCGCCACGACTCGGACAAGGTGGCGGAGTACATAAGGGATGCCCGGGCCATGGGCATTCCCGTCCTGCCCCCGGACATCAACCGCTCCGGCTTTGACTTCAAGGTGGTGGGGGAGGAGATCCTCTTCGGCCTCTCTGCGGTGAAGAACGTGGGGGAGGCGGCGGCGGAGGCCATCCTTAGGGAGAGGGAGCAGGGTGGGCCGTTCAAGAGCCTGGGGGACTTCCTGAAGCGCCTGGACGAGAAGGTGGTCAATAAGCGCACCCTCGAGTCCCTCATCAAGGCGGGGGCCTTCGACGCCTTTGGGGACCGGGCGCGGCTCCTCGCCTCCTTAGAGCCCCTCCTGCGCTGGGCGGCGGAGAGCCGGGAGCGGGCCCGTTCGGGGATGATGGGCCTCTTTGCCGAGGTGGAGGAGCCCCCTTTGGTGGAGGCCGAGCCCCTGGACGAGATCACCCGGCTCCGCTACGAGAAGGAGGCCCTGGGCATCTACGTTTCTGGCCACCCCGTCCTCCGTTACCCCGGGCTTAAGGAAGCGGCGAGCTGCGCCTTGGAGGAGCTGGAGGAGTTCGTGCGGGGGCTACCGCCCCGGTCCCGGGTCCTCCTTGCGGGCATGGTGGAGGAGGTGGTGCGCAAGCCCACCAAGAGCGGGGGGATGATGGCCCGCTTCACCCTTTCCGACGAGACGGGGGCCCTGGAGGTGGTGGCCTTCGGCCGGGCCTACGAGGGGGTTTCCCCCAAGCTCAAGGAGGACACGCCCCTTCTGGTCCTGGCGGAGGTGGAGCGGGAGGAGGGGGGGCTCAGGGTCATCGCCCAAGGGGTCTGGACCCACGAGGAGGTGGCGGAGGCGCCCAAGGCGGTGGAGGTGGAGGTGGACCACGCCCTTTTGGACGAGAAGGGGGTGGCCCTCTTCAAAAGCCTTCTAGACGAGCACCCTGGGGCCCTTCCCCTCTATGTCCGGGTGCAGGGTCCCTTTGGCGAGGCCCTTTTTGCCCTGCGGGAGGCCCGGGTGGCGGAGGAGGCCCGCTTGGCCCTCGAGGCCGAAGGCTTCCGCGCCTACCTGGTGCCCGACCGGGAGGCCTTCCTCCAGGGGAACGGGGGGAATGGGGCCAAGGAGGAGGCGGTGCCCTTCTAAAGGAAAAAGGGCCGGGTAAAACCCGGCCCTTCGCCTTAGGCGCTTAGAAGTCCATGTCCCCGGCGCCCGCGGGGGCGGGGGTGGACTCCTTCTTCTCGGGCTTCTCCGCCACCACCGCCTCGGTGGTGAGGATGAGGGAGCCGATGGAGGCGGCGTTCTGCAGGGCGGAGCGGGTCACCTTGGCGGGGTCCACGATGCCCGCCTCCACCATGTCCACGAACTCCCCGGTGGCGGCGTTGAAGCCGTAGCGGAGGTTCTTGGTCTCGGAGAGGATCTTCTGGACGATGACGGAGCCCTCGTAGCCGGCGTTCTCGGCGATCTGGCGGGCGGGCTCCTCTAGGGCCCGGCGCACGATCTTAGCCCCGGTGGCCTCGTCGCCCTCGAGGGTCTTCAGGAGCTCGTCCACCGCGCTGATGGCCCGAAGGAGGGTCACGCCGCCGCCCGGCACGATGCCCTCCTCCACCGCCGCCCGGGTGGCGGAGAGGGCGTCCTCAAAGCGGTGCTTCTTCTCCTTGAGCTCGGTTTCGGTGGCGGCCCCCACCCGGATCACCGCCACGCCGCCCGCCAGCTTGGCCAGGCGCTCCTGGAGCTTCTCCTTGGCGTACTCGCTATCGGTGGTCTCCAGCTCCTTCTTGATGGCGTTGATCCGGGCCTCGATGTCCTCCTTCTTGCCCTTGCCGCCCACGATGGTGGTCTCGTCCTTGGTGATGCGCACCCGCTCGGCCCGGCCCAGCATGGACAGGGTGGCGTTCTCCAGCTTGAAGCCGAGCTCCTCGGAGATCACCGTGCCGCCGGTGACCGCGGCGATGTCCTTGAGCATCTCCTTGCGGCGGTCACCGAAGCCAGGGGCCTTCACCGCGGCCACGTTGAGGGTGCCCCGGAGCTTGTTCACCACCAAGGTGGCAAGGGCCTCGCCCTCCACGTCCTCGGCGATGAGGAGGAGGGGCTTGCCGGTCTGGGCCACCTGCTCCAGGATGGGGAGGAGTTCGCGGACGTTGGAGACCTTCTTCTCCACGATGAGGATGAAGGCGTCCTCCAGGACGGCCTCCATGGTGTCGGGGCTGGTGATGAAGTAGGGGGAGATGTACCCCTTGTCGAACTGGTACCCCTCCACGAACTTCAGTTCGGTCTCCAGGCTCTTGGACTCCTCGACGGTGATGATGCCCTCCTTCCCCACCTTCTCCATGGCGTCGGCAATGAGCTTGCCGACGTCCGGGTCGTTGGCGGAGATGGTGGCCACCTCCTCAATGGCCTTGCGGTCCTCCACGGGGATGGCCAGGGAGCGGATCTTCTCCACCGCGGCCTCCACCGCCTTCTCGATGCCCCGCTTGAGGGCGAGGGGGTTGGCCCCAGCGGCCACGTTCTTCAGGCCCTCCCGCACGATGGCCTGGGCCAAGACGGTGGCGGTGGTGGTGCCGTCGCCCGCCACGTCGTTGGTCTTGGAGGCCACCTCCTTGAGGAGCTGCGCCCCGATGTTCTCCAGGTGGTTCTCCAGTTCGATCTCCTTGGCCACCGTCACCCCGTCCTTGGTGATGGTGGGGGAGCCGAATTTCTTCTCCAGGACCACGTTCCGGCCCCGGGGGCCAAGGGTCACCTTCACCGCATCGGCCACGGCGTTTACGCCGCGCTCCAGCGCCCGGCGGGCCGCCTCGTCAAACACCAGGATCTTCGCCATAGCTCACCTCCTTACTGCAGAACCGCCAAAAGGTCGCGCTCGGAGAGGATCACGTACTCCTCGCCGTCAATCTCGATCTCGGTGCCGCCGTACTTGGCGAAGACCACGATGTCCCCCTCCTTGACCTCGAGGGGCACCTTCTGGCCGTTGTCCAAGATGCGGCCCGAGCCCACCGCGATCACCTTGCCCTTCTGGGGCTTCTCCTTGGCGGTGTCGGGGAGCACGATGCCGCCCTTGGTCTTGGGCTCCTCCTCAATCCGCTTCACCACAACCCGATCGCCTAGGGGTTTAATCACGGTCTTCACCTCCGCAGCCATCTTCACTCCCCCCTTTGACGCTCAAAGGCCGAGAGTGTCAAACCAAGGGTCATTATTTTGCCCCCGCCTCCTTTTGTCAAGGGGGTTGAGGGGGGGCTTATAAACGAAGGGGCTCGTCCCCCCGCACCACCCGGAGCTCCAGGCGGTGGGCGGCCAGCACCCCCCTAAGGGCCAGGGCGCGGAGGAGCCCGGGGGTGCGGCCCCGCGCCGGGCGGCCCTTTTCCCCGGGGAAGAGGAAGTAGCCCTCGGGCAGAAGGAGGAGGACCCCTTTCCGGGCCTGCCTCGCCCCCAGGAGGGCGGCCTTTAAAAAGGCCTCTTCCGCTCCTTGGGTAAGGAGAGGTAGGTGCTCCCCCAGGGGGCGGGGGGTGGAAGGGCGGGGCCGGGGGTGGGGGCCAGGCGGGCCAGGAGGGAAAGGGCACGCTCCAGGTGGGCCCTTCCCCGGCCCAGGGGCAGGACTTCTCCGGCGGAAAGGCCAAAGCGCTCTCCCCGGGCCTCCGCTTGGAGGAGGAGCCAGGCGGCGAGGCTCGTTGCGTGGTCCAGGTAGCTGGGGTGGAGGCTTTGGGTGTCTATGTGGAGGAAGAGGCTACCGAGAAGGGTTTTCTCCACCTCCCGCACCACGGGGTAGCCCAGGCGGGCGCTGGCCTTGCGGGCGAGGAGCCTGGGGGTGTCCCCTGGGGTGAAGGGGCGGAGGCCCTTGGCCTCCAGGGGGTCGGGAAGGCCAAAGGTGGCCGGCAGGCCTTCCGCATAGAAGCTTGGGGCGGGCCGGTAGGGGGGAAGGGCCCGGAGGGAGGGGTAGACCAGGACGTGGCCCGCTTCCAGGACAAGGACCCTTTTTCCAAACCCCAAGGGACTTTGGAGCCCTAAGGAGAGGCGTAGGGGGTGTAGGCCCCGCCGGCGGTAGGCGTAACCGAGGGGCAAGACGAGGCGCAACCGCCCCCAGGCCACCCCGGAAAGGGCCCTGGGGGCCAGGCCTAAGGGGGCGGAGGGAAGGGCCTCGAGGCGGAAAAGGAGGGGCAAGGGGCTAAAAAGCGCCACCGCTACCCGGCCCTCCCCCCGTTGCCCGGGAAAGCCCGGGGGAAAACCGTGGGCGTGAACCCGGACCCGGGCGAGGTGGGGAGCCCAGTAGAGGAGGGAAAGGAGGCCTAGGGCCAAAAGCCCGAGCAGGCTCACGGGGCCTCCACCGGCACGGGGACCTCCCCTAGGGCTTCCGCCACCAAGCCCTCGGGGCTTACCCCAGAAAGCTCCGCCTCGAGCCTCAGGAGCAGCCGGTGGGGGATGGCGGCGGCGAAGGCCCGCTTGAGGTCCTCAGGGACGACAAAGGAGCGGCCTTCCAAGAAGGCCAGGGCCTGGGCCAGACCCTCCACCTGGAGAAGCGCCCGGGGCGAGGGGCCAAGGCGCACCTCCTCCCGTTCCCTAAGCCAGGTGGCCAGGGCGAGAAGGTAGTCCAAAAGCTCCTCCGCCACCCGCACCCGCCGCACCGCCTGCCTCAGGGCTAAAAGCTCTTCCGCCTGGGCCACGGGCGCCAGGCCTTCCAGGGGGTCTTTTTCCCGCAGGGCCTGAAGGAGGGCCTTCTCGTCGGGAAGGCCTAGGGAAAGCCTTGCGGCGAAGCGGTCCCGCTGGGCCACGGGCAGGGGGTAGGTACCCTCCTCCTCCACCGGGTTTTGCGTGGCCAGGACGAAGAAGGGCTGGGGCAAGGGGTGGGTTTTCCCCTCCAGGCTCACCTGCCCTTCCCCCATGGCCTCGAGGAGGGCCGACTGGGTGCGGGGGGTGGCCCGGTTGAGCTCGTCCACCAGGAGAACCTGGGCGAAAAGGGGGCCCTTTTCCCAGAAGAGGCCGCCTTCCCGGTACAGGTAGACCCCGGTGAGGTCCTGAGGCAAGAGGTCCGGGGTCATTTGAATGCGGCTAAAGGAAAGGCCCAAGACCCGGGCCAAGGCCTTGGCGAAGGTGGTCTTTCCCGTCCCGGGAACGTCCTCCAGGAGGAGGTGGCCTCCGGCCAGGAAGGTGGCCAAGGAAAGCTTAAGCGTTTCCTCCCGCAGAAAAACCCGGCCCGCTAAGGCTTCTTGGACCCGTGCGAGGAGCATAGCCTAAGGATATCCTCCAAGAGGACCTCCGCCCGCTCCGCCCCCGCTTCTCCCGCTCGGCCGCCGTAGCGCACGGGCAGGTAGAGTTGGGTGAGCTCCCAAAGGGCGGGTTGGACCTCAGGAAAAAGCCCGTGGAGCCGCTTGCCGTACTCCATGGGGCCCTCGTGGGGGAGGTGGGGGAAGCCCGTTTGGCCTAAGGCCCTTAGGGCCAAGGTGTAGGCCCGGCGCACCCGGTCCTCGGGGAGGGGGGGCCTCGAGGGCCTCGGCCGCTTCGGGCCTGTCCCGGTTTCCCGCTGCCCTTTTCCCTGGGGGCGGAGGCGCCAGAGGAAAAACCCCAAGGTGAGGAGAAGGGCCAGGGTGAAGAGGGCGGAAAGCCCGGCCAGGGCCAGGCCCACCTCCGCCATCCGCCTGGGGCCCGGGGTGGCGGGGGAAGGAAGGGCCTGGGGAGGGGCGGTGGGCCCGGCGGGGTTGCCCGCGGCAGCCCCCGTTTCCCCGCTCCCTAAGGTGCCCACGTAGAGGAAAAAGAGGCCCCCAGCCACCAGGGCGAGGAGCACGGGAAGGAGGTGGACGCCCTGGTAGGGGAACCGCTCCCCCCGGCCCAAAAGGGGGAGAAGGGCGAGGAGAAGGAGGAGGAGGGCCAGGGAGTGGGCGTAGGGAAAGAGGCGGTTTAGCCAAAGGGCCCAAAGGGGAAGCCCGCCTTCCGGGGCCCCGTAGACCACCCCTCCCTCAGGGGAGCCATACGCCCCGCTTGGGGTGGGAAAGGGAACCTCAGGCAAGGAGGGGAGAGGAAGGTGGGGCAAGGGGAAAAAGGCGAGCCCTCCTAGCGCAAGCCCCAGGAGGAAGGGAATGGCCAGGGCATAGGAAGGGGTTTGGAAGGCCTCTCCCCGGGCTTGGGCCTGAGCCCGGGTGCCTTCCAAAAGGCTAACCCCGTGCAGGACCCCCAAAAGGAAAAGCCCACCAGGGCCCAAGGAGAGGGCGGGGGGTAGGAGGAAGAGGCTTGCCCAAGGACGCCCCTGGGTGGTGAGGAAAAGCCCATAGAGGAGCAGGAAAAAAGAAACCGAGGCCCACTCGGGAAGCCAGGAGGCAAGGGGCTTGCCGAAGCCATCGAGGAGCCCTGGAAGGAAGGCCCACCCCAGGAAGCCGGTAGGGAAAAGCCGTTGGGTTAGGAGGAGAAGGCTGGCCCCCAGGACCAGGGAGGTCCCAAACTGAGGCGCGGCGAGGAGGAGAATGAGGGCGGCGAGAAGAGGGCCCATGGTGGCTCCCCTATCGGTCCCACATGGGCATGTACGGGCAGTCCTTTACGTCCAAGCCGCAGTCATGGGGCGAAAAGCCGTAGAAGGCTGGAACTACCCCCATAATCCCGCCAACGGCAACAGCCGAGAAACGCCCCGGTGTTTCATGCCTTTCACCCTGTCTTCTAGGCTAACTTCCACCTTTCGTCGGAGGCGTGTGCAAACTTACAAGGGCGCCACGGACCTCTGGCGCAGGGCCTCGTAGAGGAGGAGGGCGGCGGAGACGCTCACGTTGAGGCTATCCGCCACCCCCCGCATGGGGATGCGCACCCGGGCCTGGGCCACCTCCTTCCAGGCCTGGGGGAGGCCCTCGTCCTCCGCCCCCAGGAGGAAGGCCACCCCCTTTTGGTAGCCCTCCTCCCAGTAAAGCCTTTCCCCCTCGGGGGTGGCGGCCACCAGGCGAAGCCCCTGGGCCTGGAGGAAGGCCAAGGCCTCCTTCTCCGCCACGGGGAAGACGGGCAGGGCGAAGACCGCCCCCGTGGAGTTGCGGATGACCTGGGGGCTATAGAGGTCCACCCCTGCCGCCACCAACACCAGGTCCGCCCCGGCCCCATCCGCCGCCCGCAGGATGGCCCCCAGGTTGCCCGGCTTTTCCAGGCCCACCACCGCCAGGACCAGGGGGTTTGGGGGAAGGCGCACCCCTTCCAGGCGCCTTTGGGGGATGCGGAAGACCCCTAGGACCTGGGCGGGGTTTTCCCGGGTGGAAACCCGCTCCAGGGCCTCTTGGGAAAGCTCCAGGACCGGGGCGCTTTCCGCCAGGAGGCGGTCTTCGGGAAGCGCCTTGGGGCCTAGGACCAGGGTTTCCAGGGCGAGGCCCGCTTTCAGGGCCCGTTCCACCTCCCGCCTGCCCTCCACCAGGAAAAGCCCCGTCCTTTCCCGCTCCTTGCGCTCCTTTAGGGCGGCGAGGGCCTTCACCTTGGGGTTAGCGGGGCTTTGGATCCGCAAGGCGCACCTCGAAGCGGGCCACCTTGGGCCCTTGGAGTTCCAACTGGACGCTTTCCACCTGGGGGAACTCCTCCAGGAGGCGGGAGAGGCGGAGGAGGATCTCCCGGTATGGGGCGGGGTCCTCGAGGCCCTCCAGGGGCTTTAGGAGTTCCCGGGCGTCCTTTTCCGTGAGGGGGGAAAGGCGCTGGCCCAGGGCCTGGTCCCCCAAGGGGGTGGGCAGGAGGAGGGTGAGCACGGGGCCGAAGAGGGGATGGGGCTCGGCCTTGAGGTGGAGGGTGAGGCCGTTTTCCTTCCCCAAGGGGAGGCCAAAGGCCTTTAGCAGAGCCTCCGCCTCCTCGCGGCTTAGCCGCTTCTTGCCCTCCAGAAGCCGCCTCGCCTCCTCCAGGCGGAGGTCTGGAAAGTCCGGGAAGAAAAGGGGCTCATCCCGCCAGCCCCGATAGGCCCAGGCCCGGGCCAAGGCGATGGCCGCCGACTCGGGAAAGCGGTAAAGCGCCGCCTGGCCCAGCACCCGGGCCCGCACCCCCGGCGCCCCCATGGCGCAGGCCAGGAGGAGCTTTTCCCCCGAGGCGCTTTCCACCAGGCGCAAGAACTCCTCCTCGGAGGCGAAGCCCATGGGGACGAAGAGGAGGAAGACGCTCCCCACCTCGCTCTCCAGGGCCTCCCCCAGGGCCTGGGCGAAGTCCTCCGCCTTGGCGGTGGAGCCCAGGTCCACGTGCTCCACCTGAAGCCCCCCTTCCCGAAGCGCCTCCAGGGCCAGGTTGGAGGGGCCGGAAGCGTTGGAGATGAGGCGGACCCGGGGGTTCTCGGGCAGGCGGCCCAGGGAGAGGAGGGCGGCCACGTCAAAGGCCTCCTCCAGGTCGTTGGCCCGGATCACCCCCGCCTGGGCGAAGAGGGCCCGCACCAAGGGGTCGCGGGAGGGGTGGACGGCCAGGATGGGCTTCTTTTTGCCGATCCTGCGGGCCAGGCGGGAAAAGCGCCGGGGATTGCCGAAGCCCTCCAGGTAGAGGAGGATTACCCCGGTGCGCTCGTCCTCCTCCCAAAACTGCAGGAGATCGTTGGAGGAGAGGTCTGCCTTGGCGCCCAAGGACACGAAGGAGGCTACGCCGAGGCCCATCCCCTCGGCGTAGGCCATCACCGCCCGGCCCAGGGTGCCCGACTGGCTGGAGATGGCCAAGGGTCCCGCCTTGGGCAAAGGGGCCAAGGCCGCCGCCAGGCGCACCTCGGGGTGGGTGTGCACGAGGCCCAAGGAGCCGGGCCCCAAGAGGCGCATGCCGTAGCGGCGGGCCTTGTCCGCCAGGGCCCGGGCCTCTTCCGGGGTGAAGCCCGTGGTGAGGACGATGGCCCCCCGAACCCCCCTGCGGCCGCAGGCCTCCAAGGCCCCCAAGACCCGGTCCTTGGGTACGGCGATCACCGCCAGGTCCACGGGGCCCGGGATGCTCTCCACGCTGGGGTAGGCGAGAAGGGGGCCCACCGTGCCCCCTTCCTTGCCGATGGCCTCGTTCACCGGGTAGACGGGCCCTTGGAAGCGGCCGAAGATGAGGTTTTCCAGGACGCGGTAGCCGATGCTTTCCGGGTCGCGGCTCGCCCCCACCACCGCCACCCCCCGGGGGAAGAAGAAGGGATGGAGGCTTGCCAAGGTGGAAACCTTTTCCCGCCACTCAAAGCGCTCCGCCACCTTCTCCTCCAGGAGGATTTCAAACTCCACCTCCACCTCCCCCCCCTCCCGGTGGGCCCGCACCTGGAAGCCGCTTTCCCTGAAGACGTTCAGCATCTGGCGGTTTTCCGCCAGGGTGAAGGCCTGGAAGCGCCGCACCCCCCGCTTGGCGGCGATGAGGGCCAGGCGTTCCAGGAGCAGGGTGCCGAGGCCCTTCCCCTGGTAGGCGTCCTCCACCAGGAAGGCCACCTCGGCGGTGTCCTCCCCCTTGACCCGCACGTACTCCCCTGTGGCCACGATCCTGGGAGGGTCCCCCGCCAGGACGATGAGGGTCACCTTTTCCTCCTCGGGCTTGGGGGAAAGGAGGAGCTCCGCCGCCTTCTCCGGGGAGATGGGGGAGAAGAAGCGCATGCGCAAGGACTCCGGGGAAAGCCGCCTCAGGAAGTCCACGAAGAGGGGGAGGTCCTTCTTGGTGGCCCGGCGCAGGAGGGCGGTGCGCCCGTCCTTGAGGAGGATGGGGCCCTCCTCGAGGCCGTGCTGGGGCGTGGGCGGGGGCACGTAGCCCATGCCCTTAGCCTACCCCGGCTGGGGGTAGGATGGGGCCATGCTGCGTCTGGATACCCGTTTCCTTCCCGGGTTCGCCGAGGACCTGAGGGCGAACCTCGCCCTCCTCCAGGAGGCCCGGGAGCGCCTCTTGGCCAAGCGGGGCCAAAAGGGGGCCATGCTGGGCTGGATGGACCTCCCCGAGGACACGGAGACCCTGAGGGAGATCCGCCGCTTCCGGGCGGCGAACCCGTGGGTGGAGGACTTCGTCCTCTTGGGGATCGGGGGAAGCGCCCTGGGGCCCAAGGCCCTCGAGGCCGCCTTTAACGAAAGCGGCGTGCGCTTCCACTACGTGGACCACGTGGAGCCCGAGCCCATCCAAAGGCTCCTTAAGGCCCTCGACCCCGCCAAGACCCTGGTGAACGCCGTTTCCAAGTCCGGGGCCACGGCGGAGACCCTGGCGGGGCTCCTGGTCTTCCTGGACTGGCTGAAGGCGCACCTGGGGGAGGCTTGGCGGCGGCACCTGGTGGTGACCACGGACCCCAAGCAGGGGGCCCTTCGGGCCTTGGCGGAGCGGGAAGGGCTACGGGCCTTCGCCATCCCCGAGGAAGTGGGGGGACGGTTTTCCGTCCTCTCCCCCGTGGGCCTTCTGCCCCTGGCCTTCGCCGGGGCCGACCTGGAGGCTCTCCTCATGGGGGCGCGGAAGGCCAACGAGCTGGCCCTGGCGCCCTTGGAAAAAAGCCTTCCCCTCCAGACCGCCCTCCTCCACCACCTCCACCGCCACCTGCCCGTAACCGTCTTCATGGTGTACTCCGAGCGCCTTAAATACCTGCCCGCCTGGTTCGTCCAGCTCCACGACGAGTCCTTGGGCAAGGTGGACCGGGAGGGCCGCCGGGTGGGCACCACCGCCCTGCCCGCCCTCGGCCCCCAGGACCAGCACGCCCAGGTGCAGCTTTTCCGGGAGGGCCCCTTGGACAAGCTCCTCACCCTGGTTATCCCCGAAAGCCCTGAGGAGGACCTCCCCTTGCCCCCCATAGAGGAGCTTCCGGAAGCGGGATACCTTTTCGGCAAGACCCTCTTCCGCCTCCTTAAGGCCGAGGCGGAGGCCACCTACCAGGCCCTGGCGGAGGCGGGGCAGCGGGTCTACGCCCTGTACCTTTCCCAGGTGTCCCCCTACGCCGTGGGCTGGCTTTTGCAGCACCTCATGTGGCAGACCGCCTTCTTGGGGGAGCTATGGGGGGTGAACGCCTTCGACCAGCCGGGGGTGGAACTGGGCAAGCGCCTCACCCGGGCCTTTTTGGAGGGGGAAGGTTGAGGTGGAAACGTGGAAATGTGCCTTGTGATACCCTGTCCTTGAGGAGGCCCGTATGGACCGCCTGAGCGATATCGGCATCCAACCCAAAAAACAGGTCTTTTGGAACACCGCCTCCCCGGTATTGGTGGAGCACACCCTGGCCCGGGGCGAGGGGCTTCTGGCCCACAAGGGCCCCTTAGTGGTGGACACCACCCCCTACACCGGGAGAAGTCCCAAGGACAAGTTCGTGGTGCGGGAGCCGGAAGTGGAGGGGGAGATCTGGTGGGGAGAGGTGAACCAGCCCTTCGCCCCGGAGGCCTTCCAGGCCCTTTTGGGGCGGGTGGCCCAGTACCTTTCCGAGCGGGACCTCTACGTCCAGGATCTCTACGCCGGGGCCGACAAACGCTACCGCCTAGGGGTCAGGGTGGTGACGGAAAGCCCCTGGCACGCCCTCTTTGCCCGCAACATGTTCATCCTGCCCCGCCGCTTTCCCGAAGACGACGAGGCGGAGCGCTTCCAGCCCGGCTTCACCGTGGTCCACGCCCCCTATTTCCTGGCCGAACCCGAGCGGGACGGAACCCGGAGCGAGGTCTTCGTGGGCATCAGCTTCCAAAGGCGCCTCGTCCTCATCGTGGGCACCAAGTATGCCGGGGAGATTAAAAAGAGCATCTTCACGGTGATGAACTACCTGATGCCCAAGCGGGGGGTTTTTCCCATGCACGCTTCGGCCAACGTGGGGCAGGGGGGGGACGTGGCGGTCTTCTTTGGGCTTTCCGGCACGGGCAAAACCACGCTTTCCACCGACCCCGAAAGGCCCCTCATTGGGGACGACGAGCACGGCTGGAGCGAGGAAGGCGTGTTTAACTTTGAGGGGGGGTGTTACGCCAAGGTCATCCGCCTTTCCCCGGAGCACGAGCCCCTGATTTATAAAGCCTCCAACCAGTTTGAGGCCATTTTGGAGAACGTGGTGGTGAACCCGGAAAGCCGCCGGGTGGAGTGGGACGACGACTCCAAAACGGAAAACACCCGCTCTTCCTACCCCATCGCCCACCTGGAGAACGTGGTGGAGTCTGGGATGGCGGGCCATCCCAAGGCCATCTTCTTCCTCTCCGCCGACGCCTACGGGGTCCTTCCCCCCATCGCCCGCTTGTCCCCGGAGCAGGCCATGTACTACTTCCTTTCCGGCTACACTGCCCGGGTAGCGGGCACAGAGCGGGGCATCACCGAGCCCAAGGCCACCTTCTCCGCCTGCTTTGGAGCCCCTTTCCTCCCCATGCACCCCGGGGTCTACGCCCGGATGCTGGGGGAGAAGATCGCCCGCCACGGCCCCCGGGTGTACCTAGTGAACACCGGCTGGACCGGGGGGCCTTACGGGGTGGGCCGGCGCTTCCCCTTGCCCGTGACCCGGGCCCTCTTGCGGGCGGCCCTTCAAGGGGTTCTGGAGGGCGTTCCCTACCGCCAGGACCCCGTGTTCGGCTTTGAGGTGCCCTTGGAGGTGCCCGGGGTGCCCAAGGACCTTTTGGACCCCCGCGCCACCTGGGAGGACAAGGAAGCCTATGACCGCCAGGCCCATAAGCTCGCCGCCCTCTTCCAGGAGAACTTCCTAAAGTATGCTGATGGGGTGGACGAGGCGGTGCGCCGGGCGGGCCCCAGGGTGGGTTAAAGGATAGCACCTGGTCCCCGGGCCCTTGTCAAATAGGGCCTGGGGGTATTAGGCTCCTAGGTGGCGGCCATGGTAGGGACAAATGTACTTCACCCCCAGCAGGAACCCTTTGGCAGACTGGTAAGCGTGACCGTCTGGGGGACGGGTTTCCTATGAGCCGGACTTTTAGCCGCTACGCCTGGGGAGTCTTGGGGTGGAACGTGTTGGTGGCCCTTTGGGGGGCTTACGTGCGGGCCACCGGTTCGGGGGCAGGGTGTGGCGCCCACTGGCCCACCTGCAACGGGGAGATCCTACCGCGAAGTCCCCAGGTGGAAACCCTCATTGAGTTCACCCACCGGGCCACCTCGGGCCTGGCCTTCCTATCAGTCCTCTTCCTCTTCCTCTGGGCTCTGCGTCGCTTTCCGGGCGGCCATCCCGTCCGCTTCGGGGCGGGACTTTCCCTTCTCTTCATGGTGACAGAAAGCCTGGTGGGGGCCTCCTTGGTCCTCTTCGGTTGGACCGCCCACAACGTGAGCGCCGAGCGGGCCGTGGTGCAGATGGTCCACCTCGCCAACACCTACCTCCTCCTGGCTGCCCTAGCCCTTACCGCTTGGTGGGCCTCCGGGGGCGCTCCCTTGCGCCTAAGGGGGCAGGGGGCGGTGGGGTGGGCGCTTCTCCTTGGGCTTCTTGCCCTTCTCTTCCTGGGGATGAGCGGGGCGGTCACCGCTCTTGGCGACCTTCTTTTCCCCGTGCGGAACACCCTCGAGGCCCTGGAGCGCTCCCTGACCCCTGGGGAACACTTCCTGGTGCGCTTGCGGGTCCTTCACCCCCTCATCGCCGTGAGCGTGGGGCTTTACGTGGTCTTTGCCGGCTTCTTGGTGGCCCACCTCCGCCCCTCAGGGGCCACAAGGCGCCTGGCCCAGGGCCTGGCTTACCTTTACGGGGTGCAACTCCTCGTGGGGCTCGTGAACGTCTGGCTCAAGGCCCCGGTCTGGATGCAGATCCTCCACCTTTTCTTGGCCTACGCCGTGTGGCTTCTTTTCGTGCTCCTCATGGCCTCGAGTCTGGCCCGAGGGGCGCGGCGGGTGGAGCTTGGGGAAGGCCAAGGGGCCCAGGTGCACCGGGGTACGGGGGGGGCTACCTGGAAGGACTATCTGGCCCTTACCAAGCCCCGGGTCATCAGCCTCCTCCTCCTCACCACCCTCCTGGCCATGCTCATTGCCGCCAAGGGGTGGCCGGGGACTGGGCTTTTCCTGGCGGTGGCCTTGGGGGGGTACCTGATGGCGGGGGCGGCCAATGCCATCAACATGGTGGTGGACCGGGACATCGACGCCCGCATGAAGCGCACCGCCAAAAGGCCCACGGTAACGCAAAGGATTTCCAGCCGGGATGCCCTTCTCTTCGCCTTTGCCCTCGCCCTTTTGGGCTTTGGCCTCCTGGGGTGGGCTGCCAACCTCCTCGCCGCCACCTTGGCCCTGATGGGGCTCATCTGGTACGTATTGGTCTACACCCTTTACCTTAAGCGGCGAACCTGGCAGAACATCGTCATCGGCGGGGCCGCGGGGGCCTTCCCGCCCTTGGTGGGCTGGGCGGCGGTAACAGGAGAGCTAAATCTCTTCGCCTGGTACCTCTTCGCCCTCATCTTCTTCTGGACCCCCGTTCACTTCTGGGCTTTGGCCCTGATGATCCAAGACGACTACCGGGCGGTGGGGGTACCCATGCTGCCCGTGGTCCTGGGGGAGCGGGTCACGGTGATGCAAATTGCCCTTTACGCTCTCCTCACTGCCCTGATCTCCCTCATGCCTTTACTTTTGGGCGAGCTCGGGCTTCTTTACCTCCTCTTCAGCCTGGCCCTGAACGCCCTCTTGTTGCTTAAGTCCCTTGCCCTCTACCGCCAGCCCGAGCGGAGGACGGCGGTTTCGCTATATAAATACTCCATGCTCTACCTGGCCCTTTTGTTCGTGGCCATGGCGGTGGACCGGGTGCTATAGGGAGGGAGTGGATGAGACGAGCGTTTTCGACCCTAGGTCTTTTTGGTCTGGCCCTGGCCCAGGAGGCCCACCGGGTGGCCATCACCCACCCTTTTTCCCCGATAAACCGGGAAACCAACTATCTCCTGGTCTGGGTCTTGGTCTTCTCCGTGCTGATCTTCGGCGTGGTGGCGGGCGCTTTGGCCTACATCACCTGGAAGTTTCGCGCCCGTCCTGGCCAGCAAGGCGAGCCCCCCCAAATCCATGGGAACGACCGCCTAGAGGTCATCTGGACCCTCATTCCCGTGGCCATTATCCTGGTTCTCTTCGGCCTCACCGCCCGGGCTCTTATCCAGGTGAACCAGCCCATTCTGGGGGCCATGAAGGTGGAGGTCACGGGCTATCAGTTCTGGTGGGACTTCAACTACACGGAACTGGGTTTCCGAAACTCCAACGAGCTCATCCTGCCCGTGGGGGTGCCCGTGGAGCTAGAGGTGACCTCCAAGGACGTGATCCACTCCTTCTGGGTACCGGGCCTTGTGGGTAAGCAGGACGCCATTCCGGGACGAAAGACCCGGATTCGTTTTGTAGCGGAAAAACCGGGCAACTACTACGGCTTTTGCGCCGAGCTCTGCGGGCCTAGCCACGCCCGCATGCTCTTTAGGGTCCTGGTGGTGCCCAAGGAGGAATTCGACCGCTTTGTGGAGGCCGCCAAGGGCTACACCCCTCCCGTGGCCGACGCCCGGGGTCAGGAAGTGTTCCAGCAGAACTGCATGGCCTGCCACTCCGTGCAGGGCAAGATGCCTCCAGCGGTCATCGGTCCCGAGCTGGCCTTCATGGGCAACCGGGTAAGCTTGGCGGCGGGGATTGTGGATAACACGCCAGAACACCTCAAGGCCTGGATCAAGGACCCCGCCGCTATGAAGCCGGGGGTAAAGATGCCCGGCTTCCCCCAGCTTTCCGAGGAAGACCTGGATGCCCTTGTTCGTTACCTGGAGGGGCTTAAGGTGGAGGGTTTTGACTTCGGGGCCCTGCCGAAATTCTAGGGGAGGTTAGGGGATGGCTATTACCGCAAAACCCAAGACCAGCGCGTGGGCGGTTCTATGGGACCTGCTCACCACGGTGGACCACAAGAAGATCGGCCTCATGTACACCGCCACTGCTTTCTTCGCCTTCGCCCTGGCGGGGGTTTTCTCCCTCCTTATCCGGGCGCAGTTGGCGGTGCCCAATAACCACTTGCTTACGGGGGAGCAGTACAACCAGGTCCTCACCTTGCACGGGGCCACCATGCTCTTCTTCTTCATCATCCAGGCCGGGCTCACCGGCTTCGGCAACTTCCTGGTGCCCCTGATGTTGGGGGCAAGGGATGTGGCCCTGCCTCGGGTGAACGCCTTTAGCTACTGGGCCTTCCTGGGGGCCATTGTCCTCGCCCTCATGAGCTTCTTCTTCCCCGGTGGGGCTCCTTCTGTGGGTTGGACCTTCTACTACCCTTTCTCGGTGCAGTCGGGAAGCGGGGTCAACTTCTACATGGCGGCTATCCTGCTTCTGGGCTTTTCCAGCCTCCTGGGTAACGCCAACTTCATCGCCACCATCTACAACCTCAGGGCCCAGGGAATGAGCATGTGGAAAATGCCCATGTACGTCTGGAGCGTCTTCGCCGCCAGCGTCCTTAACCTCTTCAGCCTGGCGGGGCTCACCTCAGCCACTTTGTTGATCCTCCTGGACCGCAAGATCGGCCTTTCTTGGTTCAACCCGGACATAGGGGGCGACCCGGTTCTCTACCAACAGTTCTTCTGGTTCTACTCCCACCCCACGGTTTACGTGATGCTCCTCCCCTACTTGGGCATCCTGGCTGAGGTGGCCTCCACCTTCGCCCGTAAGCCTCTTTTCGGTTACAAACAGATGGTCTGGGCCCAGATGGGCATCGTGGTTCTGGGCACCATGGTCTGGGCCCACCATATGTTCACCGTGGGGGAGTCCACCATCTTCCAAATCGCCTTTGCCTTCTTCACCGCCCTTATCGCCGTGCCCACCGGGGTGAAGCTCTTCAACCTTTTGGGAACCCTGTGGGGCGGGCACTTGCAGATGAAGACCCCCCTTCTTTGGGTTTTGGGCTTCATCTTCAACTTCCTCCTGGGGGGCATCACTGGGGTCATGCTTTCCATGACCCCCCTGGACTACCAGTTCCATGATTCCTACTTCGTGGTGGCCCACTTCCACAACGTTCTCATGGCGGGGTCTGCCTTTGGTGCCTTCGCTGGGCTCTACTACTGGTGGCCTAAAATGACGGGCCGTATGTACGATGAGCGCCTGGGCAAGCTCCATTTCTGGCTTTTCCTCGTGGGTTACCTCGTGACCTTCATGCCCCAGTACGCTCTGGGCTTCTTGGGCATGCCTCGGCGCTACTACACCTACAACGCTGACATCGCCGGCTGGCCCGAGCTCAACCTTCTCTCCACCATCGGGGCCTTCATCCTGGGCCTGGGCGGCCTGGTTTGGATCTACGCCATGTGGAAGAGTCTCCGCTCCGGGGAGAAGGCGCCCGAGAACCCTTGGGGCGGCTACACCCTGGAGTGGCTCACCGCCTCGCCCCCCAAGGCCCACAACTTTGACGTGAAGCTTCCCACGGAGTTCCCTTCCGAGCGGCCCCTTTACGACTGGCAGAAAAAGGGGGTGGAGCTCAAGCCCGAGGACCCGAGCCACATCCACCTGCCCAATAGCTCCTTCTGGCCCTTCTACTCCGCCGCCACCCTCTTTGCCTTCTTCGTCTCCGTGGCGGCGTTGCCGGTTCCGAATGTTTGGATGTGGGTCTTCCTGGCCCTCTTCGCCTACGGCCTGGTGCGCTGGGCCTTGGAGGACGAGTACAGCCACCCTGTGGAGCACCACACCCTCACGGGCAAGTCCAACGCCTGGATGGGGATGGCCTGGTTCATCGTTTCGGAAGTGGGCCTGTTCGCCATCCTCATCGCCGGCTACCTCTACCTGCGGCTTTCTGGGGCGGCCACTCCTCCCGAGGAGCGGCCTGCCCTTTGGCTTGCCCTCCTCAACACCTTCTTCCTGGTGAGCTCTTCCTTCACCGTGCACTTCGCCCACCACGACCTCAGGCGGGGGCGGTTCAACCCCTTCCGCTTCGGGCTTCTTATCACCATTATCCTGGGGGTCCTCTTCTTCCTCTTCCAGACTTACGAGTTCTGGGCTTTCTACCACCACTCCTCCTGGCAAGAGAACCTCTGGACGGCGGCCTTCTTCACCATCGTGGGCCTGCACGGCTTGCACGTGGTCATCGGCGGTTTCGGCCTGATCCTGGCCTACCTCCAGGCCTTGCGGGGCAAGATTACCCTGCACAACCACGGTACCCTCGAGGCCGCCAGCATGTACTGGCACCTGGTGGACGCGGTGTGGCTTTTCATCGTCGTCCTGTTCTACATCTGGTAAGGTTGGGCAGTCAAACCCCCCGCCCCGAGGCGGGGGGTTTGGTATTTAGTGAGAAGATGCGGCTTTTGGTGGTAGACTTTGACTACTTCTTTCCCCTTCCGCAAGACCCCCATTCCCTCGAGGCCCCCCTTTACGCCTGGGCCCACTTTGAGACTCCTTACTACCTTCAGGAGGCGTGGGAGGCTCGGGCCCTGGCCTTTTTGCTTCGGGGTTTACGCCTGCCCCAGGCCCAAGGGTGGGAAGGGTTCTGGGAACGCTTTAGCTTTGCCCCGGAGGCCCGGCTTTTTTACGCCGACTCCAACGCCCTGGCCTTCCACCCCCGGGTGCGGGAGGGGGTGGAAGAGGTGGTGCTCTTTGACGCCCACCACGACGCCGGCTATCGCCCTTTGGGTAAGGAGCCGGCGTGCGATGACTGGATGGTGTTTTACGCCCGCACCGGGGCGAGGCTTTCCGTTTACTACCCCCCTTGGCGCAACCCTTCCTTGGAGCCCGAGCCGCAGGTACCCGTGGCGCGGGTCCTAGACGCTGGGGGCAAGGTGGCGGGGGTTTTCCACCGGGTCTTCCTCTGCCGCAGCGGGGCCTGGGTGCCCCCCTGGGTGGACCCGTCTTTTTTCGCCTTCTTGGAGGCAGCTCCCCTGCCCAAGGAGGCGTTGGAGGCCGTGGAACCCAGGGAGCTGGATGTGGAGGTCCTAAAGGAGCGGGTGCGGCAAGAAGGGCTGGGCCTTTGGATCATGGACGCCTTGCGCAGGCCGCGCTAGGGGGCTATAATCGCTAGGGCTTGGGGGCCGTTAGCTCAGCTGGCAGAGCAACCGACTTTTAATCGGTAGGTCGCAGGTTCGAATCCTGCACGGCCCACCATCCAAGGAAAACCCCCGGGGAACGCTCCCCGGGGGTTTCTTGGCGGGCCCGAGAGGATTCGAACCCCTGACCTGCTGATCCGTAGTCAGCCGCTCTATCCAACTGAGCTACGGGCCCAAGCCGACCTTAAAGGTAGCACGGAGGAGCGCTTCTGTCAATAATTGCGGGGCTTGCCTAGTAAACCTTATACCCCGGAGGAGGCGGTAGAAGGGAGTGGATAAATCGGCATCCTTGGTCAGGAAAAGAGGGCTTTGCTCTAGGACGTCTTTTCCACCCGCACCACCAGGGTATCGGCGATGAGGTCGTGCCAGGCCTGGCGCTTGGGGTGGAAGAAGGCCCAGAGGTAGCCCAAAAGGAGGGGTAGGGTGGAGAGGGTCTTGCCCACCACCTCCCGCATGAAGGCGGTGAGCCAGTCCATGGGCTTTCCATCCGTCCGCACCACCCGGAGGCCCAGGGCCATCTTCCCCGGGGTGGCCCCGTAGAGGGCGGTGAAGGCCACGTAGTAGGCCCAGCCGGGAAGCCACTGGAAGAGGAGGTCCTGGACTAAGGTGGTGGGGCCCAGGGGGTCTACCCCCGCTAGGGCCATGAGGAGGAGGGAAAGGGGGATGAGGAGGAGACTGTCCACCAGGGAGGCCACGACCCGGCGCCAGGGGCTCGCCACTACCATAGCCCGCCTCCCAGGTAGCGGTACTCCAGGCGGAAGCGGCTTTGCGTGAGGAGGCCTAGAAGGGCTTCCGCCTCGCCCAGGCCAAAGGGGCTTTCCTCGCCGAGAAGCTCCTGGAGGAGTCCCTTGGGCTTTTGGTAGCGTACGAGCCGGAAGGCGCTAAGCCCCGCAAGCTCCGCCGCACGCTGGGCGGCGTCCTCCAGGTAGCCCTCCCGGTCCGCCAGGCCCAGGGCCACCGCCTGCTTGCCCGAGTAGATCCGGCCGTCCGCTAAGGCCCTCACCCGGTCCAAGGGCAGGTTGCGCCCTTCCGCCACCCGCCTGAGGAAGAGCTCGTAGGCCTCCCGCATGTAGGCCTGGAGCACCGCCTTTTCCTCCGGGGTGAGGGGCTTGAGCCCTGAGGCCATGTCCTTGAGGGCGCCTTCCTTCAAGACCTCCACCTTGAGGCCGAGCTTGGCCAGAAGGCCGCTCACCTCGGGGATGACGGAGATGACCCCGATGGAGCCCGTGAGGGCGGTGGGTGGGGTGAAGATCTCCCGGGCGGCGGTGGCGGCGTAGTAGCCGCCGCTGGCCGCCACGCTCCCGAAGGCGGCCACCAGGGGCTTAGTCTCCGCCAGGGCTTTCAGGGCCCGGTGGATGGCCTCGGTTTCTGTGACCCCGCCCCCGGGGCTGTCCACCAGGAGGACCACCGCCTGGACGCTGGGGTCTTCCCGGGCCTGGCGCGCTTGGGAGAGGAAGTCCTCAAGGGCCTTATCCGTGGGGATGCTTCCCTTTAGCTCCAGGAGGAGGACCTTCTCCCCTTGGCCGTACAGGGGGGCTTCCCGCCATACCCTTTCCGCCTCTCGAAAGCCCAGGCGGCCCAGGCCCACCACCGCCAAGGCCACGACCCCTAGGAAGAGGAAAAGCGCTAGCCAGCGCTTCTTGTTCATGGCCCTAGTTAAACATGCTCTTTTCAAGAAGGCAACCGGGGAGGGGCTTCGGGGTATCCTGAGGCCGTGCTGCGGGTGGTGGTTCGGCTGGGCAAGGAGCGGAAGCTCAAGAACTTTTACCCCAACCTCTACCGGGACGAGATCCAGGAGGCCCCTCCCGAGGCGGGGGTGGCGGAGGCGGTGGCCCCGGACGGGAGCTTCCTGGCGGTGGGGTACTACGATCCCCGCTCTAAGGCCCCCTTCCGCGCCTTCCGCTTTGACCCGGGGCCCTTGGACCGCCGCTTCTTCCTCGCCCGCTTCCGAAAAGCTCTGGGGAAGCGGGAGGGGCTTGGGGCCTTCTTCCGCCTCGTCCACGGGGAGGCGGATGGGCTTCCCGGGCTCGTGGTGGACCGCTTCGGCGAGGTTTTGGTCCTTCAGGTGCGCACCCGGGGGATGGAGGCCTTGCGGGAGGTCTGGTTTCCCGCCCTCCTCGAGGCCACCCTCCCCAAGGGGGTCTACGAGCGGAGCGACGTGGAGGCCAGGCGGCAGGAGGGCCTGCCCGAGCGGGTGGGGGTGGTGTACGGGGAGGTGCCCGAGGTCTTGGAGGTGGAGGAGGATGGCCTCCGTTTTCCCATCCCCTTGGCCCTGGCCCAGAAGACGGGGTTTTACCTGGACCAGCGGGAGAACCGCCGCCTCTTTGAGGCCATGGTGCGGCCGGGGGAGCGGGTGCTGGACGTGTTCAGCTACGTGGGGGGCTTTGCCCTGCGGGCAGCCCGCAAGGGGGCCTACGCCCTGGCGGTGGACAAGGACCTTGCGGCCCTTGCCGTCCTGGACCGGGCGGCTTTTCGGGCGGGCTTACGGGTGGACATCCGGGCTGGGGAGGCCCTCGAGGTGCTACGGGGCCTCCAGGGGCCTTTCCACCACGTCCTCCTGGACCCGCCCACCCTGGTGAAGCGCCCGGAGGAGCTTCCCGCCATGAAGCGCCACCTGGTGGACCTCACCCGGGAGGCCTCGAGGCTTCTCACCCCGGGGGGCTACCTCTGGCTTTCCGCCTGTAGCTACTACCTCAAGGTGGAAGACCTCCTGGAGGTGGCCCGCCGCGCGGCCGGGGACCTGGGCCTGCGCCTGCGGGTGCACGCCGTCACCTACCAGCCGAAGGACCATCCCTGGAGCCTCCACGTGCCGGAAAGCCTCTACCTCAAGACGCTCATCCTGCAGGAAGATGCCCTCTAAGGGGGTATGATGGAAGGCGAAGCACCCTTGGGGTGCGAAAAAGGAGGCCAGTATGGAAGTCGCACGGGGTCTAGAGGGCGTGCTGTTCACGGAAAGCCGGATGTGCTTTATCGACGGGGAGGCGGGCAAGCTCTACTACTATGGCATCCCCATCCAGGAGCTCGCCGAGAAGAGCACCTTTGAGGAAACCACCTTTCTCCTCCTTCACGGCAGACTTCCCAAGCGAGAAGAGCTAGAGACCTTCAAGCGGGACCTTGCCTCCCGCCGGGGGTTGCCGGAGCATCTCCTTGCCTCCTTCCGCCGCTACCCCACCTCCGCCCACCCCATGAGCTTCCTGCGCACGGCGGTGTCCGAGCTGGGGATGCTGGACCCCACGGAGGGCGACATCTCCCAGGAGGCTTTGTACCAAAAGGGCCTGGACCTCATCGCCAAGTTCGCCACCATCGTGGCCGCCAACAAGCGGCTTAGGGAAGGCAAGGAGCCCATCCCGCCCCGGGAAGACCTTTCCCACGCCGCCAACTTCCTCTACATGGCAAACGGGGTGGAGCCTTCCCCTGAGCAGGAGCGGCTCATGGATGCCGCCCTCATCCTGCATGCGGAGCACGGCTTCAACGCTAGCACCTTCACCGCCATCGCTGCCTTTTCCACGGAAACCGACCTCTACTCCGCCATCACCGCCGCCGTGGCCTCCCTCAAGGGCCCCCGGCACGGCGGGGCCAACGAGGCGGTGATGAAGATGATTCAGGAGATCGGCACCCCGGAAAGGGCCCGGGAGTGGGTTCGGGAGAAGCTGGCCAAGAAGCAGCGCATCATGGGCATGGGCCACCGCGTCTACAAGGCCTTTGACCCGCGGGCCGGGGTCTTGGAACGCTTGGCCCGGCTGGTGGCGGAAAAGCACGGCCACTCCCAGGAGTACCAGATCCTCAAGATCGTGGAGGAGGAGGCGGGGAAGGTGCTTAACCCCCGGGGCATCTACCCCAATGTGGACTTCTACTCCGGGGTGGTCTACTCCGACCTGGGCTTTGGCCTGGAGTTCTTCACCCCCATCTTCGCTGTGGCCCGCATCTCGGGCTGGGTGGGGCACATCCTGGAGTACAAGGAGCTGGACAACCGCCTCCTTCGCCCCGACGCCAAGTACATTGGCGAGCTGGATAGGCCCTATATTCCCTTGGAGGCGCGCTAGGGTTTCTGGGGGCTTGGGGCGCTGCCCCAAGCCCCCCTTACATGCCGCAGAAGGCTTCGTAGTCTATGAGTTCCCGTTGCGTGGGGTGGTCCCCGCACACGGGGCAGGTGGGGTTGCGGCGCACGTTGAGCTTGCGGAAGCTCCCCTCCAGGGCGTCGTAGAGGAGGAGGTGGCCCGAAAGGGTCTTGCCAAGGCCTAGGAGGATCTTCAGGACCTCCGCCGCCATGAGTGCCCCCACCACCCCCGGGAGCACGCCGAATACCCCGGCCTCGGCGCAGGAGGGAACGGAGCCGGGGGGCGGGGGCTTGGGGAAGAGGCAGCGGTAGCAGGGGCCCAACTCGCCTTCCGCCGTGGGGTGGTGAAAGACCGCCACCTGGCCGTCAAACTGGTAAATGGCCCCGAAGACCAGGGGCTTTCCCAACAGGACAGCGGCGTCGTTCACCAGGTAGCGGGTGGGGAAATTGTCCGAGGCGTCCACGAGGACCTCGTAGTCCTTCAGGATCTCCAGGGCGTTTTCCGAGGTGAGGCGGACCGGGTGGGCCTCGATCCGCACCAAGGGGTTTAGGGCCAAGAGGCGCTCCTTGGCGGCCAGGGCCTTGGGTTTGCCCACGTCCTCTGTGGCGTAGAGGACCTGGCGGTGGAGGTTGGAAAGCTCCACCCGGTCCATCTCCACAATCCCCACCCGGCCCACCCCCGCCGCCACCAGGTACTGCAAGACCGGAACCCCGAGCCCCCCGGCCCCTACCACGGCTACGGAGGCCTCCTTAAGCCGCGCCTGCCCCTCAGGGCCCACCTGGGGCAGGATCATCTGCCGATGGTAGCGGTCCAGCTCCTCCTTGGTCCACATCTAGGCCTCCCGGGTGCCGAAGCCGGGGGGAAGGAAGTCGGGATAGTCGGGGTTGCCCTTGCGGTCGGGGAGCTTCGGGATGAGGTCCGAGGGGTGGGGTTCCCCCTTGCGGCAATAGGGGCAGTCATGGCGCACCTTGTAGCGCACGGGGCGGGCGGGGATGCCCAGGGCGATGGCGTGGGGCGGGACGTCCCGGGTGACCACGGCCCCCGTGCCCACCATGGCATCGTCCCCGATGCGCACCCCGGCCAGGATGGTGGCGTGGTAGGTGATGCGCACTCCGCTGCCGATAACGGTTTCCTTTAGGGTCACGTCGGGGGAGGCCAGGACGTGGTGGGTGTGGCTGTAGACGTTTACGTAGTCGGAAAGCGAGGTCCGATCGCCAATCTTAATTCCCCCGATGTCGTCCAAAAGGACATAGCGGTGGACCACCACGTCGTCCCCCAGTTCCAGGTTGTAGCCCACGGAGAACTCCACGTTCTGGAAAAACTTGGGGTTTTTCCCCACCCGTTTGAAGATGAAGGGGGCTAGGGCCCGCCTAATGGCCACCCCCGAGTGGACGGACTGGCCCAGGGGGGTGAGGTCCAGCACCTTCCAGAACCAAAGGAGAGGCTTCACCTTGCGGAACTTCTCCTGGTCGGTGGCGGCGTAGTACTCCGCCTCAAAGGTGATCCCCTCAGGGTCTAGGCCTAAGGCGGCCAAGGGGTTTGTCTCCAGGAGCTCGGCGTAGGGCCGGCCGTAGAGGAGGCGGGCGAGCTCTTCCCGCACCAGGGCGTTCCGGTCCACGCTGGGGTCGGCAAGCCTTTCCACCAGGCTACCCAGAAAGCGCTCCAGGGCCTTTTCGTGCAGGGGGGCGATTTCGCGGGGAAGGAGCCAGGGCATAGGGTTATGCTACCCTTCCCTTGCCGCAGGGAAAACCCCTAGGCTCACCCTACGGATGAGCGGTAGCCCAGTTCCCGCAGGGCCTCGGGGTCCTTGCGCCAGTCGGGGTAGACCTTGACCTCGAGGTCCAAATACACCTTCCGGTTCAGGAAGACTTCCAGCTGCTTCCTGGCGGCTTGGCCGATCTCCTTGAGTTTCCTTCCCCCTTCCCCGATGACGATGCCCTTTTGCGAGGGGCGTTCCACGTAGAGGAGGGCCTTGATGTAAAGCACCCCGTTTTCCCGCTCCGCCACCTCCTCCGTCTTCACGGCGATGGCGTAGGGCACCTCGTGCCAAAGCCGCTTCATGGCTTCTTCCCGGATAATCTCCGCCACCCATTCCCCGAACTCTTGGTCGCTTTTGGCGAAGTCCTCCGGGTAAAAGAAAGGGCCCTCGGGCAAAAGGGCCAGGAGCTCCGCCTTGAGCCCCGCCACCTGCCTTTCGTCCAAAGCGGAAAGCATCCGGGGCTCGGCCTCGGGCAGGAGGGCGTGGTAGGCCTTAAGGGCTTCCTCGGGGTACTTGGCGGCGTCCAGCTTGTTCCCCACCAGGAGGATGGGCACCTTGCCCACCAGGGGCTTAAGCGCCTTGGCCACCAGCTCGTCCTCTGGGGTGGGGGGGTGGCGCAGGTCCACCACCCAGACCACGGCGTTGACGTCCGCCAAGGCCTCGTAGACCTCCTGGTCCATGAACTCCCCCAGGGCGTCCATGGGCTTGTGCAGGCCCGGGGTGTCGACAAAGACGATCTGCCGCTTTCCCTCGGTGAGGATGCCCCGGAGGCGCTTCCTCGTGGTTTGGGGCTTGGGGCTGATGGGGGCCACCTTGACCCCCAGGAGGTTGTTGAGCAGGGTGGACTTGCCCACGTTGGGCTTGCCCACGATGGCCACAAATCCGGAATAGGTCTTCTCGCTCATGGTTCAGGTGATCCCGGCTCCCTGGGATTGCCCGCCAGGGGCGGAAGCCGGACCTTCCAGGCTTTCCAGTATACTCCAGGCCGTGGACCCCTTGGCCTTGGCCTTCCTTCCCGGGATTGGGCCCAAGCGGCTTTTGGAGGTGCTGGCCCAGGAAGACCCCCTTGGCTTTCTGCGGGAGCGCTTTCCCCAGGCGGCGGGCCTTTACCTCGAGGCCGAGAAACGGGCACGAAGGGAACGAAAGCGGGCGGAGGCCCTGGGGGTGCGCATCCTTGGCCTTTGGGAAGAGGGGTTTCCCGAAGGCCTAAGGAGGCTCCCCCAGCCCCCCACCCACCTCTACCTCCGGGGGGAGCTTCCCGAGGAGGAGAAGGCAGTGGCCGTGGTGGGCACCCGCCGGGCCTCAGCCTGGGCCCTGGGCTTCACCCGAAGGCTCGCCCGGGAGCTGGCCGAGGCGGGGGTATGGGTGGTTTCGGGCCTCGCCCGGGGTGTGGATCGGGAGGCCCACCTGGGGGCCTTGGAAGCGGGCGGGCGGACCCTGGGGGTCTTGGGGAGCGCCTTGGACCGGGTCTATCCCCCGGAACACCGCGCCTTGGCGGGGCGTATGGACCTCCTCTCCGAGTTCCCCTTGGGAACGAGGCCAAAGCCGGAGTTCTTTCCCCGGCGGAACCGCCTCATCGCTGGGCTTGCGCGGGCGGTTTTGGTGGCGGAAGCCCCTCTGGACTCCGGGGCCCTCATCACGGCCAGGTACGCCTTGGAACTGGGCAAGGAGGTGCTGGCGGTGCCGGGCCGCCCCACGGACGCTGCTTCCTTAGGCGCCAACCGCCTCATCCAGGACGGGGCCTACCCGGTGCTTTCCGCCGAGGACGTCCTCTCCTACCTGGGTTTCGCCGCAAAACCCAAGGCTCCCCCCGGGCTCGCCCCAGAGGAAGAGGCCCTTTGCGCCCTCCTCCGCCAGGGGGAGGCCCTTCCCGAGGAGCTGGCCCAGGCCTTGGGGATGCCCGCAGAGCGGGTGCTTTCCCTCCTCACCCTCCTGGAGCTAAAAGGCCTGGCCCGGGCCCTGCCGGGAGGGCGCTACGGGCCAGGCTAAGCTTTACTTCGCCTTCTCGTAGAGTTTCTTGGCGATTTCGTAGAGCTCGCCCGGGTGGAACTCGGGAGCGAACTCGGCGGCGTCGTGGCCGGCGTCAAACACCGGGCCGCCCGTGGGGGGGCCGTCTACCACCACCACCTCGGTCCCGTCCTCGGGGGAGGCGCCCTTCCAGATGAGGCCCAGATCTTGGTAGTCGGAGGGGCTAAAGCGGTAGAGGTTGCGGTGGAAGCCCAGGTCCATGTACTTCTTGGCCTCGGGGATCTTGCTGTTGTCGATGCGGGGGATGGGGAGCATCTTGTTCATCTCCACCCCCGTGAGGGTTTCCAGGGCCTTGCCGTAGGCGGCGGCGTGGACCCCACCCCGCACCAGGAGGTAGCCGATCATCTCCCGGGCCACGGGGTTATTCGTCATCTCGTAGACCCGGAGCTTATGGGTGCGGGCCGCCACTTCCAGGAAGAAGTTGTGGAGAAGATCCAGGATAAGGTTGCCGCTGGTGAAGACGTACTCTCCGTTCCAGTGCTCGCCCATGGCCCCCATCACCAGGGTGTTGGCGCCTCCGGCGATGAAGTGGGCGGCGTTGCGGGCATCCTTGGCGAAGCCCAAGGGGGCGCTTACGGGGTCCACCCCTTCTTCCAGGTCTTGGCCGGGGTTCTTGGCCAGGAGGCTGTTGATGGTGGCGGAGACCAGTTCGATGTGCCCGAGCTCCTCCGTGGCGATGTTCGCGATGAGGTCGTAGTAGGGCTTGAGCGCCTTCTTCCCCCGGAAGTTGAAGGACTGGTACATGTAGTTCATCAGGGTGGACATCTCCCCAAAGCGCCCGCCCAGAAGGGCCTGCACCGCGGCGGCGGCATTGGGGTCCTGCTCCTTGGGCATGGGCAACTCAATCTGCAACCGGTCTATTCTCAGAAACATATCCACCTCCTTTGCCAGGGCGGGTGTTCCCACCCGGCACTTCCCACCTTAGGGGTACAAGGTGCATAAGTCCAATAGATTATGACTCCCATAGCTATAAAATGTCGCTATGGGTCTTACCCTGGATCAGTTGCGCTACCTGGTTGCCTTGGCCGAGGAGGGAAGCTTCACCCGCGCGGCGGAACGCGTGTACCTCACCCAACCCGCATTGAGCGTGCAGATTCGCAAGCTGGAAGAGGCTTTGGGGGTGCGGCTTTTTGACCGCAGGAAGGGAACGCCTACGGAAGTGGGGCAAGCGGTGGTGGCCCAGGCGCGGCGGGTGCTGGAGGAGGTGGAGCGCCTTGTGGCCCTGGCTCGAGGCCAAGAGGGGGTGTTCCAGGGACCCTTTCACGTGGGCGTTATCCCCACCTTAGCCCCCTATCTCCTGCCTCGGCTCCTTCCCCGGTGGGTGGCGCGGTACCCGGCCCTAACCCTTTCCATCCGGGAGGAACTCACCCCGGGGATCGTGGCGGGCATACTGGAAGGCCGGTTGGACGCTGGGCTAGTGGGTACCGAAGAACGGGCACCTGGCCTCGAGGCCCTGCCCATTTTCTCGGAACGCTTTGTGGCCTATGTTTCCCCGCATCATCCCCTCTATGCCAGAGCGGCCTTGCACCCCTTGGAGATTCCCTTGGAGGACACCTGGATTCTATCTGAGGGCCACTGCTTTCGGGACCAGGTCCTCTCTGTATGTCGCCCTAGCTTGTCCAAGCGGGTGGTGGAGTTCCAAAGCGGGGATCTGGAAACCCTGGTGCGCTTGGTGGAGGAGGTGGGCGGATTGACCCTTTTGCCCGAGGTAGCCCTGTGGACGTTACCCCCGGAGAAACGGGTCCACCTGAGGCCCCTTTTGCCCCCAGGGGCGGGGCGCACGGTCTACCTCCTTCTGCGGGAAGGAAGCCTCAAGGCTCCCGTGGCCACAGCCCTGGCGCAGGAGGCCCAACGGGTCTTCCCCACGCTACGCCTTTTTTCCCAAGGGGAAGAAGGCGTTATGATGGGGGCGGAGGTTCGCCATGACCAAGCCTGAGGCCAAAGGCGGGGACGTGCACATCAAAGCCGGGCTTATCTGGATGAACGGGGCTTTGGTACCCCAAGAGGAGGCCAAGACCAGCGTTCTAAGCCACGCCCTCCACTATGGAACCAGCGTGTTTGAAGGCATCCGGGCCTACGAGACCCCTAAGGGCCCTGCCATCTTCCGCCTGAAGGAGCACGTGCGGCGGTTTTACAACTCCGCCAAGGTGCTCCGGATGGAAATCCCCTTCGCCCCAGAGGAGCTGGAAGAGGCCATCAAGGAGGTGGTGCGGAAAAACGGCTATAAAAGCTGCTACATCCGCCCTCTGGCCTGGATGGGGGCCAAGGCCTTGGGGGTCAATCCCCTGCCCAACAACCCGGCGGAGGTCATGGTGGCCGCTTGGGAGTGGGGGGCCTATTTGGGGGAAGAGGCGGTGCGGAAAGGGGCTAAGCTCATCACCAGCTCCTGGGCCCGCTTCCCTGCCAACGTGATGCCGGGCAAGGCCAAGGTGGGGGGCAACTACGTGAACTCCGCCCTGGCCAAGATGGAGGCGGTGGCCGCAGGCGCCGACGAGGCCCTTCTGCTGGACGAGGAGGGCTACGTGGCCGAGGGAAGCGGGGAAAACCTCTTCTTCGTGCGGGACGGGGTGATCTACGCCCTCGAGCACTCGGTGAACCTGGAGGGCATCACCCGCGACTCCGTGATCCGCATCGCCAAGGATCTGGGCTACGAGGTCCAGGTGGTGCGGGCTACCCGCGACCAGCTCTACATGGCGGACGAGGTCTTCATGACCGGCACCGCCGCCGAGGTGACGCCGGTGTCCATGATTGACGGGCGGCCCATCGGCCAGGGCACCGCCGGGCCCATCACCCTACGCCTGTGGGAGGTCTATCTCGAGGCGGTCACGGGGAAGCGGCCCGAGTACGAGGGGTGGCTCACCTACGTCACTTCCTAAGCCAGTCCTGGAGCACCATGGCGTAGAGCTCGGGGTCTAGGCGGGGCTTCTCGTAAAGCCCCGCCTTCAGGCGTTGCCGTTGCGCTTCAAAGAGGATGACCGCCGCGGCCACGCTCACGTTTAGGCTTTGCACCATGCCCAACATGGGGATCTGGATGGCCCCGTCCGCCAGGGCCAAGGCCTCCTCGGAAACCCCCCATTTTTCCGCCCCCAGGAGGATGGCGGTGGGTAGGGTGTAGTCCACCTCCCGGTAGTCCCGGGCGTCCTCCCGAAGGGCAGTGGCGTAAATCCTAAAGCCCCGCTCCCGGAGGAAGCCAAAGGCCCTGGGGATGTCGGGGTGGACCCGGAGGTAGACCCACTTGTGGCTTCCCCCACTGGTTTCGTTAAAGGTGGGCACGCCTCCCGTGGGGTTCACCGCATGGGCCTCCAGGACCCCCACGGCGTCGCAGGAGCGGAGGATGGCGGAGAGGTTGTGGGGCTTGTGCACGTTTTCTAGGAGCACCGTGAGGTCGGGCTGCCGCCTCTTTAGGACCTCTTCTATGCGCCTTCTACGGGCCTCCGTCACGTTCTCTAAGCTTAGCGATCAGGGGCTTAATAAGCGAGCGCTTGAGCTTCAGGGCCTGGCGGTTCACCACGAGCCTTGCCGTGGAGTGGGCTAGGACCTCCACCTCGATAAGCCCCGCTGCCCTCAGGGTGGCCCCGGTCTGCACCACGTCCACCACGGCATCCGCCAGGCCCGTGACCGCGGCCAGCTCGATGTTGCCGGAAAGCTCCACCACGTCCGCCACCCAACCCCGCTCCCGCAGGAGGCGGGCGGTGAAGCTCGGGTATTTGGTGGCGATGCGGCGGATGGGAGAGCTGTCCCCCGGGCGCCGGATGAGGGAGAGGCGGCAGGCGCCAAACCCCAGGTCCACGGGCTCATAGAGGTCCCGGCCTGAGTCCAGGAGGATGTCCTTCCCCACCACCCCGATCTCGGCGATGCCCAGGTCCACGTAGACGGGCACGTCCTTGTTGCGGAGCTCCAAAAGGGCCACACCCCCCTCTTCCCCATGGAGGAGGGCCCGGGCGTCCCGGATGGGGGGAAGGGAAAGGCCCGCCTGCTGCAGGGCCTCGTAGGCTTCCTGGAACATCCGCCCCTTGGGCAGGGCCACGGTGAGGGCGTAGCGCTTCACGGTACCTCCCAGATGCGCTCCCCTTCCGCCAGAAAGGGGATGCCCTTGGCCTTAGCGTAGACCACGGGGTCGTCCCCGTGGAAAAGCTCCACCCGCTTTTCCCGGGCGAAGTGGCGAAAGGCCTTCAGGTCCAGGGCTAAGACCTCAGGGGGCTCTTCCGCCTGAGGGGGTTTGAGCGCCTCCAGGACCCGTTCCACCCCCAGGGCAAAGCCCGCCGCCTGGGGTAAAAGGGCCCCGTCGTACCGCCCGCCCCCCAGGAGGGGCAGGCCAAAGCCCGGGGTATAGGCCCGGAAGAAGATGCCCGAGTAGTACTCGTAGCGCCGGGCCATGCCCAGGTCCAGGAGGACAGGCCGTTCCAGAAGGGCCAAGGTGGTTTCCAGACCGGCCAAGGCCGCCTGGGCCTGCGGGGGAAGGGGGAGGGTTTGGGCCTCCTTGAGCACCTCGGGCTCCCCGTAGAGATCGGGCAGGGCCAGGAGGGCCTTCTTCACCCCTTCCGGCACCGGGTGGCGGGCGAGGAGGGCGGCAAGCTCGGGGAGGTTCTTGCGGTGGATGGCCGCCTGCGCCGCCTTCTTGGCCCCTGGGGGCAACCCCGAGGCCCGGAGTACCTCGCCCACCAGGCTGGGAAGCCCTACCTCCACCACCCCTTCTATGCCCAAGGCCTCGAGGGCGGCAAAGGCCAGGTGCAGTACCTCCGCATCCGCCTTGGGCCCCGTGACGCCGATGAGCTCTAGCCCCACCTGGGTGTACTCGCGAAGCCGCCCCAGCTCCGCATCCCCTTCCCTTAGCCAAAGGGCCCCAGCGTACTGGAAGCGGTGGACCCCCTTCCCCAAGTGGGGCCTTAGGAGCTTGGCCAAAAGGGTGGTGAACTCGCTCCTTAGGGCCAGGACTTCCCCCGTTTTGTCCACCAGCTTGAAGGCCCGCGCCGCCAAGGGGTGGGTGGGGTCGTAGACCTCCAAGGCGGGGAGCTCCACGGGCTCGTACCCGTGGCGCAAAAAGAGGGCTTGAAGCCGCCCCTGGAGCTCGGCCTTGAGCCTGGCCTCGGGGGGAAGAAGGAAGCGGGTGCCCTCGGGGATCATTCCTTTACGAGGATTTCCACGCCCAGGATCCGGTCCCGCTCCCCCCCTGCTCCCGGGCCCTCCGTGGGGCTTAGGCGGCGCACCGTCTCCATCCCCTCCACCACCTTGGCGAAAAGGGTGTACTGGCCGGTGAGGTGGGGGGTGGGGGCCAGGGTGATGAAGAACTGGCTCCCGTTGGAGTTGGGGTCTTGGGTGCGGGCCATGCCCACCATGCCCTCCCGGTCAAAGGCCAGGCCGGGGGCGATCTCCAGGCCGAAGGCGTAGCCGGGTCCACCCCGGCCCGTGCCCGTGGGGTCCCCGGTCTGGGCCACGAAGCCGGGGATAACCCGGTGCCAGACCACCCCGTCAAAGTAGCGGTGGAGGGCCAGGAAGACGAAGGAGTTCACCGTGTTGGGCGCTTCGTTTTCCAGGAGGTCCAGGAGGATCTCCCCCTTGGTGGTCCGGATGCGGGCGTAGTAGTCCTTGCCGGGTTCCAGCACCGGCTCCGGGGCCTTGAAGGTGCGCACCGGCTTTTCCGAAAGGTAGGGAAGGGGTTTCATGCTCTCACCCTTGCAGGCGCCCAGGAAGAGGAGGAAAAGGAGAAGAACGCGCACCCCCATAGCCTACACCCGGGGCAGGGTAATGCCCTTTTGCCCCTGGTACTTCCCCTTGCGGTCCTTGTAGGTGACCTCGGGCCTGGGACCTTCCAGGAAGACGATCTGCACGATGCCTTCCCCGGCGTAGACCTTGGCGGGGAGGGGGGTGGTGTTGGAGATTTCCAGGGTGACGTGGCCCTCCCAGCCTGGCTCCAAGGGGGTGACGTTGGCCACGATGCCGCAACGGGCGTAGGTGCTCTTGCCCAGGGCGATGGCGATGACGTTTTCCGGCATGCGGATGTACTCGATGCTCCGGGTGAGGGCGAAGGAGTTGGGGGGGATGATGACCTCTTCCCCCTCGTACTCCACGAAGCTCCGCTCGTCGAACCTCTTCGGGTCCACCACGGTGGAGAAGACGTTGGTGAAGATCTTCCACTCCGGAGCGGCCCTTAGGTCGTAGCCGAAGGAGGAAAGGCCGTAGCTTATGACCCCTTCCCGCACGAGCCTTTCCTCAAAGGGTTCGATCATTCCCTTTTGGGCCATCTCCCGGATCCACCAGTCCGGCTTAATCATGCCTTCAACTATAGCGGCTAGACTTTTCTTATGCGCAAGGCCTGGGCCCTCCTCCTTCTCTTGGCCGCCTGCGGCACCCAAGACCCCACCGGGACGGGCCTCGAGGCCCTCCGCCTCACCGCCACCTCCCTGCCTCCCGCCTACCTGGGCGAGCCCTATAGCGCCGCCTTCAGCGCCGAAGGGGGGGTTAGGCCCTACACCTTTAGCTTAGAGGGCAAGCTTCCCCAGGGCCTCACCTTCCAGGGGGGGCGGCTCAGCGGGGTGCCCAAGGAGAAGGGCCAGTTCGCCCTCATCCTCACCGTGGAGGACGGGGCCAAGAACAGCCGGGCCCAGAAGCTCACCCTCACCGTCGCCGATCCGCCTCCCCCCCGGCTCACCCTGGTGGCCCCCCAGGCCCAGGTGGAAGCCCCCTTCCTCCTCTTGGCCCGGGTGGAGGTGCGGGAGGCGGTGGGCTTTCAGCTGGAGCTTCCCCTGAAGGACCTCCTTCCCTCCTTGGAAAGCCTTAAGGCGGCGAGTCCCGCCTACCTCCTGGACTACGACCCAGGCTCGGGCCTCTTGCGCCTGGACATGGCCTTCGCCAAGCCCGTGAAGGGCCAGGAGGCCTTCCGCTTCCTCCTTTCCCCCGCCAAGCCCCTCACCCCCCGGCTTGCCCCCAAGGTGGTTCTCTACGACAAGGAGGGGAAACCCGTGGGCCAGGCCCTTCCTCGAGGCAAGCCCTTCGCTTCCCTTTGGGAGGTGGCGCAGAACCTGGGCAAGGAGGGCCAGGGGCTCAAGGGAGACCTCAACGGGGACGGTAAGGTGGACGCCGCCGACCTCCAGACCCTGGCCGAGGGGTACTTCCCCCCGGTGGCCGCCAGCCCCGAAGGGGAGAAGGCGCCCTGAGGGGGGCTCGCCTGCGAGGCGTTGGCGGGGTGCCTCGCCCCTCAAAGGGCCCGGCGGATGGCCTCGGCGTCCTCTTCCCGGTAGCCGTAGAGGGTGACCTCGAGGGTGTCCGGGGCCCGTTTGATCTCCTCCAGCATCACCCGGGCCACCTCCGCCACGGGAAGCCCTCCCACCCCCGTGCCCAAGAGGGGGAAGGCCACGGTGTTTAGGCCCAACTCCACCGCTTTTTCCAGGGCGCTTCGGGTGGCTTGGCGCACCGTTTCCAGGCTTGCTGGCTCGTCCCCCAAGACGGCGGCGTGGATCACGTAGCGCACGGGCAGGTTCCCCGCCCCCGTGACCGCTGCTTCCCCCACCCGGATCTTCCCGATCCGGTCGCACTCCTCCTGGATGGAGGGCCCTCCCTTGCGCAGAATGGCCCCCGCTACCCCCGCCCCCAGCTTCAGGTAGTTGTTGGCGGCGTTGACGAGGGCGTCCCCTTGGAACTCGGTGATGTCCCCTTGGGCCACGCGGATTCGGGCCATGGCTTCATTTTCCCTTACAATGGGCCTGATGTCACGGGATCTTCTGGGCCTCGAGGGGCGGATCGTCATGGTGACCGGGGCCGGGCGGGGCTTCGGGCGGGCCATCGCCCACGGCTACGGGCGCAACGGGGCCACGGTCATCGCCGTGGACCCCGACGTGGAGCTGGCCACCTCCGTGGCCTCCGAGGTAGAGGCCTTGGGGGCCACCGCCATCCCCATCCGCGGGGATATGAGCGTGGTGCTGGACGTGACCAGCACCTTTGAAAAGGTGGAGGAGCTCTTTGGCCTCCTGGACGGCATCGTCCACGTCACCACCGCCGAAAGCAAGACCCCCTTTGTGGAGCTTTTGGAAGGGGAGTGGTACGACCTCATGAGCCAGGACGTGAAAAGTAGCCTTTACGTCTTGCAGCACGGCCTCCGCCACCTAGCGGGGGGCGGCTTCGTCACCCTGGTCCTGCCGCCTGCGGCCCGTATGGAGCCCCACACCCTTTCCGTGCGCAAGGCGGTGGAAGGGCTCATTGAGGGGGCGAGCCGCACCTTCCCCGGGGTGCGGGTGAACGGGGTAGTGCCTTCCCGCGACCCCGTGGGGGAAGCTTACGACCAGCCCCTGGTGCGGGCCGCCTTGGGCCTCGGTTCCATGGTTTCGGAGGGCATCCGGGGAGTGGTGCTGGAAGTGCAGCTTCCCGAGCCCCCTGCCCCGCCTGAGGTGTACGAGCTCCTGCGGGAAGTCCCATGAAGTGCCCCTACTGTGGCCATCCTGACACCCGGGTGGTGGACTCCCGCCCCTCCGACGAAGGGGCGGCCATCCGCCGCCGCCGGGAGTGCCCCGCTTGTGGCCGCCGCTTCACCACTTACGAGCGCACGCAGCTGGAGCCCTTGATGGTGGTCAAGCGGGATGGGCGCAAGGAGCCCTTTAACCCGGATAAGCTCCTTCGCGGCCTCCTTTTGGCCTGCGAAAAGCGTCCCGTGGACCAGGATGTCTTGCGGCGCTTTGCGTACACCTTTGAGGACCAGGTGGCGGGCCCGGAGATCCCCTCGGAAGAGATCGGCCTCAAGGCCATGGCCTTTTTGCGCGACCTGGACCATGTGGCCTACATCCGCTTTGCCTCCGTCTACCGAGAGTTTGACTCGGTGGAGCGCTTCATTGAGGAAATCCGCCGCCTTTCTGCCCCTAGCTCCTCTTTCCCGGCTGCAGAGGACAACGAAAAGGCGTGATCCCTTCGTATAGTGGGGAACCCCACAAATCTAGCCCCAGGGTTTGCCAGTCCTGGGGTGGGGGTAGAATTGCCGGAGTACATAGACTTGCGCTCCTAGCCCCCCGGTGGGGTATAATCCCCCCGGACCGCGAAGGAGGTCAAAATGAAGCGGCGTGATTTCTTGAAGAAGGCGGGTATCGGCGTAGCGGCCAGCGCGGCGTTTGGCCCGGTGTTCGCCCAGGCGCAGCCCAGCATCCGCTGGCGCCTAGCTTCCAGCTTCCCCAAGAGCCTGGACACCATCTACGGGGCGGCGGAGGTCCTGGCGGAAAGGGTTTCCGCCCTCACCGGGGGACGTTTCCAGATTAGGCCCTACCAGGCGGGGGAGATCGTGCCTGGCCTCCAGGTGATGGACGCGGTGCAGCAGGGCACGGTAGAAGTGGGGCACACCGCCAGCTACTACTTCGTCGGCAAGGCCCAAATCCTGGCTTTTGACACCTCCGTGCCCTTTGGCCTCACGGCAAGGCAGCAGAACGCCTGGATGTACCATGGGGGTGGGATTGAGCTTTTCCGTCCCATCTTCGCTGACTTCGGCATTATCCAGTTCCCAGGCGGCAACACCGGGGTGCAGATGGGGGGATGGTTCCGCAAGGAGATCCGTACCCTTTCTGACCTTAGGGGTCTAAAAATGCGCATCCCCGGGCCCGGAGGCCAGGTGATGAGCCGCCTGGGGGTGGTGCCCCAGGTCCTGGCGGGCGGGGACATTTACCCGGCCTTGGAGCGGGGCGTGGTGGACGCCGCCGAGTGGGTGGGCCCCTACGACGACGAGAAGCTTGGTTTCTACAAGGTGGCCCGCTACTACTACTACCCCGGCTGGCACGAGCCCGGGCCCATGCTTTCCTTCTACGTGAACCTTAGGGAGTGGCAACGCCTGCCCAAGGAATACCAGCAGGCCTTTGAGGTGGCGGCGGCGGAGGCCAACCAGTGGATGATGGCCAAGTATGACCGGGTAAACGCCCCTGCCCTGCAGCGCCTCATCCGGGCCGGGGTACGCCTGCGCAAGTGGCCCGCTGAGGTCATGCGGGCGGCGCAGAAGGCAGCCTTTGACTGGTACGAGGAGGAGGCGGCCAAGGACGCTACCTACCGCAAGGTCTACACCGCCTGGAAGGCCTTCCGCGAGGAGCAGTACCGCTGGTTCGGGGTGGCGGAGCTCGGCTACGAGCAGTTCGCCTTCCCCGCTTCCTAATCCCCGGTAAAAAGGTGCCCCCGGGGCATCCCCGGGGGCTTTTTTTAGAACCCCGTTCCCCGCACGAAGGCTAGGATGGCGTCGCGGAAGAGGTAGGTGAGGAGGAGGACCAGGAGCTGGAGGCCGATGAAGGGAAGGCCTCCCAGGTAGATGTCCGCCGTCTTCACCTCCTTGGGAGCCACGTTCCTGAGGTAAAAGAGGGCGAAGCCAAAGGGCGGGGTGAGGAAGGACGTCTGGAGGTTGACCCCCACCAGTAGGCCGAACCACAGCTTGTCAATCCCCAAGGCGTCGGCGCCGATGGCCAGGAGGGGAAGGGCGATGAAGGCGATCTCAAAAAAGTCAATGAAAAAGCCCAGGAGGAAAACCAGGATCATGACGAAAAAGATGAAGCCCACCTCGCCTCCAGGCAGCCCGGTGAGGAAGCTCTCCACCCAAAGGTCCCCGTCCACCCCGCGGAAGACCAGGCTGAATAGGGTGGAGCCAATCAGGATGAAGATGACGAAGGCGGTGAGGCGGGCGGTGCCCTCCATGGCCCCGTAGAGCACGGGGAAGGAAAGCCTGCGGTTTAGGGCGGCGAGGAGAAGGGCCCCCATCACCCCCATGGCCCCCGCCTCCGTGGGGGTGGCCAGGCCGATGAGCACCGTGCCCAGGACCAAAAAGATGAGCACCAAGGGGGGGACCATGGAGAGGAGGGCCCGGCGGAGGAGGGGGTTTTTGCGGATCCAGGGGAGGAGGACAAGGGTCCAAAGGCCGAGGCCCAGAAGGACCTCCAGGCCCTCGAGCCAGCCGGGCAGGTGCAGGAACTCCCCTACCCGCCAGGCCCCCACCCCCACCAGGAGGTAGGAAAGGAGGGCGAAGGCGGCTTGCCCTTCCTTCCCTGCGTCCGGGCGGGCCTCGGGGGGCAGGGACGGGGCCCAGCGGGGCCGGAAGAGGGCCACGTAGATCACGTAGAGGAAGTAAAGGCCCACGGTGAGCCCTGCCGGGATCAGGGCAGCCCGGTACATGTCCCCCACGCTCACCCCAAGCTGGTCCGCCAGCACGATGAGGACCACGCTAGGAGGGATGATCTGAGCCAAGGTGGCGGAGCCCAGGATGACCCCGCTGGCGAAGCGGGGGTTGTAGCCGTACTTGAGCATCACCGGCAGGGAGATAAGGCCCATGGCCATGACGCTGGCTGCCACCACCCCCGTGGTGGCGGCCAGGATGGCCCCCACGAAGACCACGCTCAGGGCGAGCCCGCCCCTAAGGGGCCCGAAGAGCTTGCCCATGGTGTCCAACAGGTCCTCCGCCAGGCCGCTTTTTTCCAGGATGATGCCCATGAAGGTGAAGAAGGGGATGGCCAGGAGGAGCTGGTTGGACATGATGCCGAAGATGCGGTCGGGCATGGCCCGGAGCAAGGGAGCGGGGAAGAGGTCCAAGGCGATGCCCAAAAACCCGAAGACGACACCCACCGCCCCCAAGGAGAAGGCCACGGGGTAGCCAGAAAGCAAAAAGGCGATGAGGGCTAGGAACATGAGGGGGGGCATGAGGCTTTCCAGGCTCATTTCAGCCCCTCCTTTTCCTCCTCATCCCAAGGGGTGGGGCGGTGGCCGGTGAGGAAGGCGATGCGCTTGATGAGCTCGGAAACGCCCTGAAGGAGCAAGAGGGCGAAGCCCAGGATTACCGCCAGCTTGATGGGCCAGCGGGGCAGGCCTCCCACGTCGGGGGACATTTCCCGGATGGCCAGGGCGTTCATCGCCCAGGGCCAGGCCAGGTAGAGCACCCCTAGGGCCATGGGCAGGAGGAAGAACAGGGTGCCCACCACGTCGATCCAGGCCTGGGCCCTGCGGCTCAGGCGGCCGAAGAGGAGGTCGATGCGCACATGGGCGTTGTGCTTGAGGGCGTAGGCCCCCCCCAGAAGGAAGATGAGGCTGAACATGTACCACTGGGCCTCGAGGTAGGCGTTGGAGCTATAGCTAAAGCCATAGCGTAAGATGGCGTTGCCTGCGGAGAGGAGGGCTACCAGGAGCACGAGCCAGACCACCAGGCGCCCAATCCCTTCCGTGAGCCCGTCTATGGCGCGAGATAAACCTAAGAGGAAGCGCATATTCTTACCTCCCAAGAAAACCGGCCCCATCCTACCCGGGGAGGGAATGGGTGTCAATGCGTTCAGAAGGCAGTTTTTCCAAGTTCGGCCCGCTAGCGGGCCCGGCGGATGGGGGCCACCAAGAAGGCCCCGAGAAGGAAAAAGCCCCCGGCGAGCAGGAAGAGGACCAGATAGCCAAGGCCTTCCCGTTGCGCATTCAGGAGGTCTAGGGGCCTACCGAAGGCCCCGGCCAGCACCTGGGGCACCACGATGGAGGTCTGCCACAGGCCCATGTCCGTGGCGTGGGCTTTGGGGTTTTTGAGCACGTCCGCCACCAAGGCCCAGTCCACCGCCAGGTAAATCCCGTAGAAAAGCCCAAAGAGGAGGGAAAGGGCGAGGAGAAGGTCGTAACGGGGAAAAAGAAGGATAAAGGGCATCATGGCCCCCAGCCCTGCCCCCGAGAGGTAGATGAGGCGCTTGCGCCCAAACCGGTCCGAGGCCCGGCCGGCGGGTACGCTGGCGAGCCCTGCCCCCAAGGAGATGAGGAGGCCCAAAAGGGCCACCGCCTGGAAGGGTTCTTGGGTGAGGGTGCGGCCCAAGGCGTCGAAGGTCCCCACCACGTCGGCCAGGTAGTACTGTAGGTAGGTTTGGGCCAGATAGAAGCCCAGCATCACCAAAAAGCGGGTGAGGTAGACGAGGAGGAAGTCCCGGTCCCGCCAGGGGGCGGCCATGGCCTCGAGGAAGGACCGCCCGGCGCGGTGGGGCAGGGCCTCGGGCACCAAGGGAAGGCTAAGGCCCGCCCCCAGGAGGTTCACGGAGGCCGCCAGGTAGGCTTGGGGGGCGAGGGGCAAGAGGAAGCCCACCACCCCGCCCAGAACCTGCCCCAGGACCTGGAGCGCCCCCATGTACCCCGAGGCCAGGCCCCGCTCTCCTTTGGCCACCAGGTCGGGGATAAGGGCGCTATAGGGCCCCGTGGCCAGGTCGTCCGAAAGCTGCAGGAGCAGGTAGGCCAAAAGGAGGGCGCTGTAGCTGGGGGCGTGGACCAGGAGGAGGAGGGCCAAGGCGGTCAGCAAGCTCCCCCAAAGGAGGAAGGGCCGCCTTCGCCCCAGGCGGTCGGAGAGGTAGCCCATGAGGGGTGGGCCCAGGATGGCCATCACCGCGCCCAGGGCGAAGAGGAGGCCCAGGCGGCTCGCCTTTTCTTCCGGAGGGGAAAGCTCCGCCACCTTGGCGGGGAGGAGCACCAAAAGGACCAAGAACCACTTGAAGCTGGTGGCAAACCAGTAGGCGGAGAGGCGGAGGAACCACCCTGGCCCGTGGCGCATGGGCCTTACCTTACCAGACCGTGGCCTCGGGAACCACCAAAAGGGGCAGGGGGCTTTGGGCGGAGAGCACCTCCACCATGCGCCCCAAGCGGTGCCGCCAGGTGCTTTTGGCCTTCGAACCCAAGACCAAAAGGTCGGCTTGCCGGGCCTGGGCCAGGCGCACCAGGTCCAGCTCGTCCTCCCCGGGGGCCACCTCCACCAGGCCGGTGGCTTTAAGCAAGCCTTCCAGGAAGCTTTTGGCCCGCTCCAGCACCTCGGCCAAGGAAAGGCGTTCGGGGTCCAGGTAAGTGGGGAAGCAACACCCCCCCCTGCCGCTCACCAGGTGCAGGGCAAAGACCTCCGCCCCCAGGGCCTGGCCCCAGGCCTCCGCCACCCGGAAGGCGGCGAGGCTCGCCGGGCTTTCGTCCAGGCCCACGGCGATGCGCTTGGGGGCCGTTAGGGGTTTGGGCAGGAGGAGGATGGGGACCTCCCCCCGGTGAAGGAGGTAGCGGACCAGGCCCCCTCGGGCCAAGGCCTCGAGGGTCCCCGTCCCCCGTTGCCCCAAGAGCACCAGGCGGCTTTTTTGCGCTTCCCCCGCCACCACCTGGGCGGGAAAGCCCCGGAGGACCTTGGCCTTCATCCCCGTGGCCCCAAGGGCCTCCTGCACCCGGGCTTCCGCCTGGGCCAAGGCACCTTCCAGGGTTTCCTTGAGCTCGGGAAAGCGGCGGGCCAGGGCGTCGAAGTAGGGGGTAGGGATCACGTGGAGGAGCTCGGCTTCTCCCCCAAGCCCCTTTTCCAGGTGGCGGGCCGTGGCTACCAGGGCCTCGAGGCCTTCTCCCAGGTCTACCGCAGCCAGAAGGCGCATGCTTTCACCTCCGCTTCACTATAATCCAGGCGTGCTTTGGCTTCGGGACCGTAGCCTTCCCCTGGACCGCCCCCTCCTCATGGGGATCCTCAACCTAACCCCCGACTCCTTCTCCGATGGGGGCCGCTACCTGGACCCGGAACGGGCCCTGGCCCGGGCCCGGGAGATGGTGGCGGAGGGGGCGGACCTCCTGGACCTGGGGGCCGAGTCCACCCGGCCCGGGGCCGACCCCGTGCCCGTGGAGGAGGAAAAAAGGCGGCTTCTTCCCGCTTTGGAGGCGGTGCTTTCCCTGGGGGTGCCCGTGAGCGTGGACACCCGCAAGCCCGAGGTGGCGGAGGAAGCTTTAAGGCTTGGCGCCCACCTCTTGAACGACGTGACGGGCCTGCGGGACGAGCGCATGGTGGCCCTGGCCGCCCGGTATGGGGTGGCGGCGGTGGTCATGCACATGCCTGTGCCCGACCCCAGGACCATGATGGACCACGCCCGCTACGGGGACGTGGTGAGGGAGGTGCGGGCCTTCCTGAAGGCCCAGGCGGAAAGGGCGCTAAGGGCCGGGGTTCCCCAGGTGGTCCTGGACCCAGGGTTTGGCTTCGGTAAGCTCCTGGAGCACAACCTCGCCCTCCTAAAGCGCCTGGAGGAGATCGTGGCCCTGGGGCACCCGGTTCTGGTGGGGCTATCCCGTAAGCGCACCATCGGGGAGCTCACGGGGGTGGAGGCGCCGGAAAGGCGCGGGGTGGGTTCCGTGGCCGCCCACCTCTACGCCGTCCTAAAGGGGGCGAGGATCCTCCGGGTGCACGACGTGGCCGCCCACCGGGAGGCCCTGGCGGTGTGGCAGGCCCTTTGGGGGTAGCCGTGGGGACCATCGCCCTTTTGGGTCTAGAGTTCTACGGCCGCCATGGGGTCATGCCCGAGGAGGGGCGGCTTGGGGCCCGGTTCGTGGTGGACCTGTGGCTTTCCGTGCCCTTTGAGGGTAGGGGGGACCGCTTGGAGGAGACCGTGGACTACGCCGCCGTCTACGCCTTGGTGGAGGAAGCGGTGCGCCACCGCCGCTTCTACCTCATCGAGGCCCTGGCGGATCACCTGGCGGAGGCCCTCCTCGCCGCCTTTCCCCGCCTGGAGGGGGTTAGGGTGCGGGTGCACAAGCCCCACGCCCCCATCCCCGGCGTCTTTCGCGACGTGTACGCTGAGGTGGAGAAAACGCGTTAAGGGGTTGGCCCCAAACCCCCGAACGGGGTTTCTGCCCCCCTGAGTCCGCCTTTTGGACTCTTTTTGTGAGCTTTCCCTAGGTGTCAGGCAACACGGATCTGCGTGTCTTAGGGGGGCTTCTGAGACCTTGGTAGTGTGGGTGAGAAGCCGAAACCCCAGGCCTCGAGGCCCGGGGTTTTATGGTGGGCGATGGTGGACTTGAACCACCGACCTCACGCTTATCAGGCGTGCGCTCTGACCAGCTGAGCTAATCGCCCCCGCACGCAGGTATTAGCATAGCGCAAGGAGTCCCTAGGTTCAAGCCCGCGCCGCGGCCTAGAATGGGGCCATGAAGATCTACACCAAAACCGGAGACGCAGGGGAAACGGGCCTCTACGGGGCCGAGCGGGTGGTGAAGGCCCACCCCCGGGTGGAGGCCTACGGCACCGTGGACGAGGCCAACTCCGCCATCGGCCTGGCCCGGAGCCTCCTGCCCGGGGAGCACCTGGACCTACAAGATCTTTTGGAGCGGGTGCAGAACGCTTTGTTCGACCTGGGGGCGGACCTGGCCACCCGCATGGGAAGCCCCTACGAGAAAAACATCGCCCGCATGGACGCCCAGGACGTGGAGGCCCTAGAAAAGGCCATTGACCGCTACGCGGAGGAAAGCCCCCCCTTCACAGGCTTTATCCTGCCCGGGGGGCACCCTGCGGCGGCCGCCTTGCACCTGGCCCGCACCGTGGTGCGTCGGGCCGAACGCAAGGTGGTGGCCCTAAGCCGGGAAGAGCCCGTGAACCCCGAGGCCATCCGCTACCTGAACCGTCTTTCCGACCTCCTCTTCGTCCTGGCCCGGGTGGTGAACGCCCGCATGGGGGTGCGGGAAGAGGCTTGGCTGGTCAAGAAGCGGCGCTAGGGCCAGGGCTTGCCGTAGACCCGCACCTCGGCCCCGGGGAAGGCGGCCTGCAAGAGTTCCTTTAGGAAGGAGGCGGCGGAGGGCAGAAGCCCGCCGCAAGGGCCTTCCATATAGAGGAAGAGGTAGCGGGGGCGCCGGGGGGATTGGGAAAAGCCAAGGCATCCCTCGTACTCGGGGAAGTACTCGTAGAAAAGCTCCAACAGGTCCTGCACCAGGTCCTTGGCCTCGGGCAAGGCCCCGATGGAGCTTTCCGGCTTCACCCAGAAGGTCATGGCCTTCATCCTCAATCCCATTATGGGCCTTGACGGGGTGAAGGGAGTGATATCATAGCGCTATATGATCGAAGTCATTCGGTTGACCAAGCGCTACCGCACCCACCGGGCGGTGGAAGACCTCTCCTTCCGGGTGAACCCGGGGGAGGTCTACGCCCTTTTGGGGCCCAATGGGGCGGGCAAGACCACCACCTTGCGGGTGCTGGCCACCTTGGTGAAGCCCACGGCGGGCACGGCCCAGGTGGCGGGGTTTGACGTGGGGCAAGCCCCCTTGGCGGTACGCCAGCGCCTGGGCCTGGTGAACGGGGGAATGCGGGTCTACGACCGCCTCACCGGGCGGGAGGTCTTGGCCTTTTTCGCCAGTTTCTACGGCCTTCAGGGCCAAGCCTTCCGCCAGGCCCTGGACTGGGTCACGGGGCTTTTGCAGATGGAAGAAGCCTTGGACAAAAAGGTGATGGAGATGTCCACGGGCATGCGGCAGAAGGTGGTCATCGCCCGGGCCATCCTGCACCGCCCTTCCGTCCTCCTCCTGGACGAGGCCACGGCGGGGCTGGACGTCTTCGCCCGGCGGGCCCTTCTGGACTTCGTCAAGGCCTACCGGGACCTGGGGAACACCTTGGTTTACTCCACCCACGTGATGGCCGAGGCGGAGGAGGTGGCGGACCGGGTGGGGTTTTTGCACCAGGGCCGCCTGGTCTACGAGGGCAGCAAGGCCGAGGCCCTGACCCTGGGCCAAGGGAGCCTGGAGCGGGCCTTCATCCGGGCGGTAAAGGAGGCGGCGTGAAGGGGATCTACCGCATCCTCTGGAAGGAGCTTGTCCAGGTCTTCCGGGACCGGAAACTCGTCTTCTCCACCTTGGTGTTGCCCGTGCTCCTCATGCCCGTCTTCATGTTCGGGCCGAGCCTCCTCCTGAACCGCCTCATGCAAGGGGTGGCGGAACGGCGGCAGGAGGTGGCGGTGGCAGGCCTTTCGGAAGAGGCGCTTTCGGCCCTGCGCCAGGCCAACCTGGCCCCCGTGGCCGTGGCGGACCCGGAAGCTGCGGTGCGGGAGGGGAAGTACCCCGCCGGGGTCCTTTACCGGGAAGGCGTCTACCGCATCTACGCCCGCCTTTCCGGGGGGGTGTCGGAGGGGCAGGTGGTGGCGGGTAAGGTGCAAAGCGCCCTGCAGGCCCTCAAGGAGGCCAAGGTGGCCAAGGCCCTGGAGCAGCGGGGGGTGCCCGTGGAGGTGCTCCAACCCTTCCGGGTGCAGGTTTTGGACGCCTCCCCCGAGCGGGAACGGGCCGGGGGGCTTTTGGGCTTCCTCCTCCCCTTTTTTCTGGTGGTCTTCGTCCTCTCCGGCGGGCAGGTGGTGGCGGTGGACACCACTGCGGGGGAGAAGGAAAAGGGGACCCTCGAGGCCCTCCTCATGGCCCCCGTTCCCCTTTGGCAGATCGCCTTGGGCAAGACCCTGGCCACGGTGGTCATGGCCCTTCTTTCCGGGGTGGCGGGGCTTTTGGGCCTGGCCTTGGGCGGGGCCCTGGCTGCCCGCTACGCCGGGGGGGTCCTGACGGAAACGGGCCAGGTGCTGGACCTGGGCGGGCGGGTGGTCCTGGACGGGGCGAGCTTCGTGGCCCTTTTCCTCTCGGCTTCCCTCCTCGCCCTCTTCATGGGGGCGGTGATGGTGGGCCTCGGGCTTTACGCCAGGAGCTACAAGGAGGCGCAAAGCTACCTGGCTCCCTTGCAGCTTATCGCCCTCTTGCCCCTCCTCTTCCTGCAGTTCAGGGGCTTTCTGGAGCTAGAAGCCTGGCACCACCTCCTTCCCCTTTTCAACGTGGCCCTCCTCATGGACGCCCTCCTCAAGGGAACCGCCACCCCTGGGCAGGCTGCCTTGGCCTGGGGCTCCACCCTCGTTTACGCCGCCTTGGCCCTGGGCTTTTCCGTGCGGGTCTTTGCCCGGGAAGAGGTGGTGTTCAGGAACTAGAAAGGAGCAAAAATGCGCGAGGTCAAGGAGTTTTCGGCGTGGCGGGTTAGCGGCTTCTTGGGTCTTTTCCTCCTCCTTTTGGCCCTCCTATGGCTCGGGTGGGCGGGGTACGGCCTGGTGCGGGAGCGGGAGCTGGCTTACCTCGGGCACCTTCTGCCCGCTCTCCTCACAAGCGGCCTCCTCCTGGCTGGGCTCTTCCCCCTGCAGCCCAACGAGGGGGTGGTCTTGGTTTTCCTGGGGCGCTACGTGGGGAGCGTGCGGGAGGAGGGCTTCCACTTCGCCAACCCCTTGGCCGCACGGCGCCGGGTTTCCCTCAGGGTCCACAACTTCACCTCGGACCGGCTCAAGGTGAACGACGCCCAGGGCAACCCCATCGAGATCGCCGCCGTGGTGGTTTGGCGGGTGGTGGACACGGCCAAGGCCCTATTCCAGGTGGAAAACTACGAGGCTTTCGTGGCCATCCAGGCGGAGGCGGCCATCCGCGCCCTGGCAAGCCGCTACCCCTACGACGCCGAGGGGCGCTCCTTGCGGGGAAGCCCCGAGGAGATCGCCGAGGAGCTCAAGGGCGAGGTGCAGGAGCGCCTCAAGGTGGCGGGGGTGGAGGTCCTGGAAGCCCGGCTCACCCACCTGGCCTACGCCCCCGAGGTGGCCCAGGCCATGCTAAGGCGGCAGCAGGCCCTGGCGGTGATTGCGGCGCGGAAGCTCATCGTGGAAGCGGCGGTGGACATGGTGAAGGAGGCCTTGGCGGGCCTCGAGGCCCAAGGCCTGGCCCTGGACGAGGAGCGCCGGGCCGCCATGGTGAACAACCTCATGGTGGCCCTGGTGGCCGAGGCCCAGGCCCAGCCTGTGGTGAACGTGGGCACCTTGTACGCCTGAAGGAGCGGGGTGAAGGAGGAGAAGAAGCGGTTTTTGTTGCGCCTGGACCCAAGGCTCTACCGGGTCCTGGAGAAGTGGGCCCAGGACGAACTGAGGAGCGTGAACGCCCAGATAGAGTACCTTCTGAAGGAGGCGGCCAAGAAGGCGGGGAGGTGGAAGGATGAGGCTTTTGCCGAGGAGGGAGGGGAACCCTAGGCGGTTTTTCCTAAAGCTTTTGGCCTTGGCCCTCTTCCTCCACGCCCTGGCCCTTTTCCTGTCCGTCCAAGAGAACCCAGAGGGCCTGCCCCTTTTGGCGGCGCTCCTCCTTTTGGAGTTGCCCCTGGCGGTAGCCCTCCTCTATGGGATTTCCCGCATTCCGGAACGCTTCTACTACGAGTTGGAAGGCCCCACGCTTACCGTCCACCTCCCCTTTGGACGGCGGGTGGTCCACGTAGCCCAGGTGGAGGCGGTGCGCCCCTTGGCCTACGCCCTCCCCTGGTGGACCTGGAGGGGAGAGGTGGCCATGCCCGGCTACCACCGCAGGCGGCTTAAGCTCCTGGGCCGCCCTGCGGAAGCCATGGTGGGGGCGAGCCGGGGGGAAGGGGTTTTGCTCCTCTTAAAGGACGGCACCGCCCTCCTCCTGAACCCCCTGGACCCCAGGCCCCTTCTCTTCTGGAAGGAGGGAGCATGAGGGCCCTTTACTGGAATCTCGGGCTTTCCTGGGGGCTTTTCCTCGCCTACTCCCTCCTTGGGGGCAGATGGGGGAGCCCCTCTTGGGAAAGCGCCCTCTTCGGCTTCCTCTACATGTGGGTTCCTGGGCTTGTGGCCCTCTTTTTCGCCCAGAGGGAAGGCCTAAGGCTTCCCCTCTCCCTAAGGCCCAATCGGTACTGGCTTTTCGCCTGGCTTTTCCCCGTGGGCCTCACCCTCCTCTCCCTACCCCTAAGCCTCCCCTTCGGGGCCTGGAAGGGCTTAAAGGGCCTCCTGCCCCCGGAAGCGCCGGCGCTTCCGGAAACGCTCCTTTGGCTCCTTCTCCTCCTCCAAGGGCTCCTGGCCGGGGCCACGGTGAACCTTCTCGCCGCCTTGGGAGAGGAGCTTTTTTGGCGGGGCTACCTCTGGGAAAAGCTCCGGGAGCGGAGCTTTTGGCCCGCCAGCCTGGAGATCGGCTTCTTTTGGGGCCTCTGGCACGCTCCCCTGGTCCTCGCCGGGCACAACTACCCCAAAGAGCCCCTTCTGGGCGTCCCCATGATGATCCTCTTCACCCTCCTCCTCACTCCCGCCCTCCTCTACGCCCGGGAGAAGGGGGGCCTCTTGGCGGCGGCCCTCCTCCACGGCACCCTCAACGCCGTGGCGGGGCTCTCCTTGGTGGCGGTGGAAAGGACCCATGACCTCCTGGTGGGGGTGGTGGGGCTTCCCGGCCTCTTCCTCCTGGCCCTCTTCAACCTCTGGCTCAGGAGGCGGGTATAGTCAGGAGGATGCGCTTTTTAGTGCTCACCGGGCTTTCCGGGGCGGGAAAGACCACGGCCAAGGGGTTTTTGGAAGACCTGGGCTACTTCATGGTGGACAACCTCCCCCCGGGCCTCTGGAAGCCCCTTATCGAGGAACTCGCCGCCAAAGGGGTGGGGCGGGCCGGGGTGGTGCTGGACGCCCGGGCCCTTCCCTTCTTCGCCGAGCTGGAGGCGGCCTTGGCCGAGCTCAAGCCGCTGATGGTCTTCCTCGAGGCCCGCCCCGAGGTGCTCCTAAGGCGCTACAACCTCACCCGCCGCCTCCACCCCTTGGGGGCGGGAAACCTCATGCGGGAAATAGAGGAGGAGCGGAAGGCCTTAGGGGGCCTCCGGGCCCAGGCCCACCTGGTCCTGGACACCTCCGAGCTCTCCCCCCGGGCGCTTAAGGAGGCCCTGGTGCGGTTTTTGGGGGAAGAGGCGGGCTTTACCCTGCGCCTCCTCTCCTTCGGCTTCAAGTGGGGGCCGCCCTCGGAAGCCGATTTGGTCCTGGACGTGCGCCCCTTCCCCAACCCCCACTACGACCCCGCCCTCAAACCCCAAAGCGGCCTGGACCCTGCGGTGAAGGCCTACGTGTTCCAGGAGGCCCTGGAGCCCTACTACCGGGCCCTCCTCACCGTGGCGGGCCTGGCGGCGGAGGGGGCGAAGGCCGAGGGGCGGGCCTTCTACACCGTGGCCGTGGGGTGCACGGGGGGAAGGCACCGGAGCGTGGCGGTGGCGGAAAGGCTGGCGGAGGAGCTTTCCGGGCGTTTCCGCGTGGAGGTGACCCACCGGGATGTGGAGAAGGAAGCCTAGCCCCCCCTCCCTGCGCTGGCTTTACCCGGGGATGCGGGTGAAGCGCTTCGCCCTGTTGGCCCTTCTGGGGGTTTTCCTGTTCGGCATGGGGTTTTCCGAGCTCCTGCCCCCCTTGGGTCTCAGGGGCCCTGGGCCCTGGGGCCTCCTTCTTGGGGGGCTTCTCCTGGCCGCCCTGGGGATCTGGGCCATGAACCGGAGCATGCTCGCCGCCTTCACCGAGCCCGAGGAGGTGCCGGAAAGGGTGTACGTGCGCCGCCGGCTGGAGCGGGGCCCCAAGGTGGTGGCCTTTGGTGGGGGCACGGGGCTATCCCGGGTGCTAAGGGGCCTCAAGGAGCACACCGCCCACACCACCGCCCTGGTGGCGGTGACGGACGATGGGGGCTCCACGGGGCGGCTCCGCCTCTCCTATGGCCTGCCGGCGGTGGGGGACCTGGTGGACTGCCTGGCTGCCCTTTCCGACCACCCCGCCCTGCCCGAGCTCCTCGCCCACCGCTTCGACCGGGGGGAGCTCAAGGGGCACACCTTTGGCAACCTCTTCCTGGTAACCCTCTTCGAGGTGGGGGGGGACTTCGCCGAGGCGGTGCGGCAGGCCAACGCCATCCTAAACCTGAGGGGCCAGGTCCTCCCCGCCACCCCCGAGGCGGTGCGCCTGAGGGCCCGCTTCCAGGACGAGGGGGAGGTGGTGGGGGAGGTGGCCATCCGGGCAAGGCGGGGCCGGATCAGGGAGGTCTTCCTGGAGCCCGACCCCGAGGAGGTGATGCCGGAGGCCCTGGAGGCTATCGCTAGGGCGGAGCTTTTGGTCCTGGGGCCGGGAAGCCTCTACACCAGCGTGATCCCGAGCTTTCTGCCCAAGCCCTTGCGGCAAGCGGTGCAACGGGCCAAGGCCCCCCTGGTCTACGTGGTGAACCTCATGACGGAGCCCGGGGAGACGGACGGCTACACCGCCTACGAGCACTACAAGGCCGTGGCCTACCACCTGGGGCGGAGGCCCGAGGTGGTCCTGGTGCACACCGCCCCCATCCCGGAGGCGGTGCTCAAGCGCTACGCCGCCGAGGGGCGCTACCCCGTGGCCTTCGACCCCCGGCCCTTCGCCGCCGATGGGGTGCGGGTCCTCACGGGGGACTTTCGCGAGGAGGGCCCCTTGGCCCAACACGACCCCAAGAGGGTGGTCCAAGCCCTCCTGGGCCTGGTATAAAGGTGGGCGTGCTTTTCCTCTTCCAAGACCCCCTAGGGGACGATCAGGGCCTGGCCTACCTCTACCCCCGGGCGGCCCTTTTCCAGGAGGCGGGGGAGGGTTACGCCGACCTCCTGGCGGTGGCCGGGGAGGACCAGGGGGAGCTGGTCCTCAAGGTGCGCCTCGCCCGCTACCCCAACCCCCTAGAAGGCCCCTTGGGCTTTAGCCTGGCCACGGTGGTTCTCTGGCTAGACACGGGGGAAGGGGGCGAGGAGCGCCTCCTTCCCGGCCTCACCACCCCTAAGGGGAAGGGGTGGGAGGTGGCCTACGTCCTCACGGGCTTCGGCGCGGAAAAGCGCACGCCGGAGGGCGGGCGGGAGGCGGTGCGGGCCTGGCGGGAGGGGGAGTGGGTGGCCTTGAGCACGGGGCTTCCCCCGGGGAGGTACGGGGTCTATGGGGCGGTGGGGCTTTTTGACCCCTTCGCCCCCTGGTACTTGCGGCCCACCAGCGCGGAAGGGGGCCCCTGGACCCTGGCCGCCCCCCCGGGAAGCCCCCCGGTGGTGGACCTCCTGGCGGAAAGGCCCCTGGACCAGGTGGAGGCCTACCAGAAGGGGGTGCTAAAGCCCCTCCAAGCCCAGGGCTTCGCCCTAAGGCGGGAAAGCCTCCTGGCCTTCGCCTTGGGAGGGGTTTCCCTCCTCCTCGCCTTTCTCCTTCGGCGCTAGAGGGGCCTCAGGTCCTCCAGGAGAAGCCACCCCACCCTGGGGGGAAGGGCCTTTAGGCGCTCCTCCAGAGCCCTCGCCGCTGCCTCCGCCACGGGTTTTAGCGCCTCGAGGGGCTCCTCCGCGAGGAGGAGGAGGGTGAGCTGGTAAAAGCGCTGGGTGTGGGTGGGGGTGCCGTCCTCGAAGAAGGGGACGGGCGGGGGGACCTCGTCCAAAAGGAGCCTCGCCCCCGCCACCTCCTCGGGGAGGAGGGCCTTCAGGTCTAAGGCCACCTCCTTGGGGTGCCAAAGGTACCCCTGGAAAAGCCGCACCGCCTGCACAGGCTAATCGTAAAGGTAAAGGCGGGGGAGGCGGCGGGAGAGGTGGACCGCCACCTCGTAGGGGATGGTGCCCCGGGCCTCGGCCCAGGCAAGGAGCCCCGTGGGGCCGAAGTCGGGGGAGAGAACCTCAAAGACCGCCTCGAGGCCCACGGGCCCGGGGAGGAGGACCGTGGTCTGGTCCATGGAGATCCGCCCCGCCACGGGGCAGAGGGTCCCGTCCGGCCCCCGCACCCAGGCCACCGCCCCCCGGGGCAGGCCGTCGGCGTAGCCCACGGGCAGGGTGGCGAGCCACTCCCCCCCTCGGGCCACGTACTCCCCCCCGTAGCCCACCCGGTCCCCCGGCCTCAGGCGCTTCACCAGGGTGGGCCGGGCGAGGAGGCGGAGGATGGGCCTCAAGCCGAAGCCGGGGACGAGGCCGTAGAGGGCGAGCCCCACCCGCACGTTCTCCCCCCCGTGGAGGAGGAGGCCCATGGAGTTTTCCAGGTGGTAAAGGTAGCCCTCCCCTAACACCTTCCGCACCTCCTGGAAGCGGCGGCGCTGCACCTCCACGAAGGCGGCGTCCTCCCCCGCGGTGGCCAGGTGGCTGTAGACCCCCTCCACCCTGACCCCCAGGGCGGCCAGGGCCTCGAGGGCCGCCCGCGCCTCCTCCCAGGGGAAGCCCACCCGGTTCATCCCCGTGTCCACCTTGAGGTGGGCCCGGGGCACGAGGCCAAGGGCCCGGGCCCGCCCCGCCAGGGCCTGGGCCGCCTCGAGGGTGGAGAGGGTGGGGGTAAGGCCCCACCTCAAGGCCTCCTCCGCCTCCAGGGGGTGAAGGCTTCCCAAGAGGAGGATCTCCCCCTCCACGCCCCCCTCCCTCAGGGCCCGCCCCTCCCCCACCGTGGCCACCGCCACCCGCCGCGCCCCCTTCTGGAAGAGGAAGCGGGCCAAGGGCAGGGCCCCGTGGCCGTAGGCGTCCGCCTTGAGCACGGGGATCACCTCCCCCTGCGCCCGCGCCCGCAGGAGGTTCCAGTTGGCCCAAAGGGCTTTCAGGTCCACCTCTATCCAGGCCCGTTCCTCCACAAGGGCCATGTTAGTCCTCCAAGAGCCCCACGAAGCGGTGGGGGTCGGGGTCCAGCTTAAAGCGGCGGCGGTCCAGGCGGGAAAGGAGCTCAGCGAGCCTCTCCGTGCTCCCCTTCAGGAGAAGGTGGTAGACGTAAAGCCCCTTCACCCGGGGCACGGGGGCTGGGGCGGGCCCCAGCACCTCCCCTTCCTGGGCCACCCCCTTTAGGGCCTCCAGGAGGCCGTAGGCCTCCGCCAAGGCCCGCTCCTCCTTGCGGTGGGCCACCTCCAGCTTCACCATGCGCACCTTAGGCGGGTAGTCCAAGGCCTCCCGCAGGGCCTTCTCCGTCCAGGGGAAGGCCTCCACGCTCCCCTCCTGGAGGGCCGCATGGGCGGGGTGGTCGGGGTAGTAGGTCTGCAGGGCAAGGAGGGGCCTCCGCCCGGGACGGAGCTCGGTGAGGGCCCACAGGAGGCGGTGGTACCGCTCCGCCGCCCGGAAGTCCGCCTCCAGCAAGAACCCCTCGGCGTAGGGCAGGAGGACGAGGGCCAGCTCCGGGAGCACGGGGCCCCGCAGGACGGCCGTGGTCCCCACCACCACCCCGGGCGCCCCCTGCAGGAGGGGGGTGAGGTCGTCCCGGGCGTCCTTGGCGTAGCGGTAGACGGGAAGGCTCAACTTTTGCCGCAACACCTCCTGGAGCCACTCCAAACCCGGGCCCTTGGGCTCCAGGAGGGGAGAGCCGCACACGGGGCAGAGGGCGGGGGGGGCCTCCTCGTGGCCGCACTGGTGGCAGAGGAGCCTCCCCTTCCCCCCCTTGTGGTAGCGCAAGGGCAAGGCGCAGTCGGGGCAGGTGGGCTTGTAGCCGCAGTCGGCGCAGAGGAGGAGGGCGCTATACCCCTTGCGGGCGGCGAGGACCAGGGCCTGCCGCCCCTTTTCCTCCACCTGTTTCAGGAGGGCCCAGGCCCGCCCCGTGAGGGGAAAGCCCTTTTCCCGCCTCAGGTCTAAAAGGAGAAGGCGCGGCTTGGGCACGGGAAAGGTGAGGCCAGGCCGCTCCAGGACCTCCACCGCGGGCACCAAGGAAAGGTAGGTGAGGGGCACCCCTAATAGCCTCGCCCGAAGCTCCGCCAAGGCGGGAACGAAGGCCCGGGTGCCGGAGGGCAGCTTGTAGCTTTCGCTCCCCTCCTCCACCACCACCAAGGAGGCGGGGGTGAAGGGGAGGAGGAGGCCGGGATAGGTGGCGAAGATGACCCCGCCCGGCCTCCTAAAAAGCGCCTCCCGCTCCCAAAGGGGAAGCCCCCCGTGATAGGGCCGGGCCTCGGGGAAGTACTCCAAGAATTTCTCCAACAGGCTCACCTCGGGGAAGAGGACCAAATGGTCCCCCTCGGCCACAAGCCCCTTCAAGAGGCGCACCCGCTCCCCAAGCCGCCCCCCGTTCACCCGTCCGGGCCGCTCCGGCAGGAACAGGGGCGCCACGGGCTTCCCCTCCCGGGAGGGGGGCAGGGGAGGGCCGTAGCCCACGTACCCCTCCGCCACAAGCCGCTTCACCCGCCCCACCCCCACCCCCGCCGCCCGGGCCAGGGCGGCCAGGCTTTCCGCCTGGCGGAGGGCGTGAAGGGTCTGAAGGATGCGGTCCAGATCTGGGTCGGGGTGGGCCTCCTTAAGGGGCAGGAGGACCCTTTTCCCCTCCTTGAAGGCGAGCTCCTCCTCCAAAACCCCGGCCTCCCGTAGGGCGTCCAGAAGCTTGGGGTCGAACCCCTTGGCCTCCTGCCAGGTGGAGAGGGCCTCGAGGCCCTTGGGCAGAAGGCTTGGCTCCGCCCCCGGGTAGAGCCGCACCCTATGGCGCACCTCGGGGAAGGGGGGAAGGAGGTCGGCCAGGACCTGGCCCAGGGGGGCGAAGAGGTAGCGGGCGACCTCCTCCAGGAAGCGGATTTCCTCCGGGCGCAGGTAGGGGCCCTCGTCCAGGTAGGCGATGGCGTGGCGGAGGGCGTGGGAGGGCCTTCCCCCCTCCCCCACCACCACCCCAAGCCGCACCTCCCCCCGCCAGGGCACCGCCACCCGCCGCCCCAAGGCCTCCTCCCCCTCGGCCCCCAGGGGGGGCAGGTAGCTCATGGGGGGGAGGGGAAGGGGCAGGGCCACCTGCAGGACCCGCATATGGGCCTAGCATAAGGGGGATGCGCCTGGCCGTCCTCCTCTCCGGCGTGGCCCTTTACAGCGCCCTGTACGCCGTGGTCCCCCTCCTGCCCCTTCTGGAAAGGCTCCACCACGCCCCCCCGGGGGCGGCGGGGCCGGGCATGGGGCTTCCCCTCCTCCTCCTGGTCCTCCTCTCCCCCCTGGTGCCCCGCTTCCCCTGGCCGGCGGGGACCCTTTTGGGTGGGGGGCTTCTCCTGGTGGGCCTGGGTGGGGTCTTGGGGGCCGTGAGCCCAAGCCTTTCCCTCTGGACCCTCTCCCGCCTCCTCCAGGGGGTGGGGGCCGCCCTGGTGCCCGCCCTGGCCATCGCCCTGGTGCCCGTGCTCTACCCGCAGCGGGCCTTGGAGATGGCGGGGCTCTACATGGCGGGCAACGTCCTTGGGGGAGGGTTGGGCCGGGTCCTGGCGGGGCTTTTGGCAGAGGGGCTTGGGGTGCGGGGGGCGCTATGCCTCCTCTCCCTCCCCGCTTTGCTCCTGGGGCTTGCGGTCCTCCGGGCCCCTGCCACCCTTCCCTCCTTGGGACAGCCCCGCTACGAGCTAAGGGCCCTCCCCCTCTACGCCGTGGGGGCCATCCTTCTCTTTCTTAACCTCTTCCTGGCCAACCTCCTCCCCTACCGCCTCCTGGAGTGGGGCTACGGCCCCGGGCAGGTGGGCCTGGTCTACCTGGCCTACCTCTTCGGCATCCCGGGAAGCGCCCTCTCCGGCGTCCTGGCCCGGCGGCTTGGGGCGGTGGCCACCTTCCGCCTGGCCTTCGCCTTGGCCTTAGGGGGGATGGGGCTTCTGCTCCTGCCCCCGCCCCACCTGGTCCTGGGCTTCGTCCTCCTGATGGCCGCCCTCTTCACCGCCCAAAGCCTAGCCTCGGGGGCAGCGGGGCGAAGGGGGGCGGGGGTGAGCGGGACCTACGTGGCCAGCTTCTACCTGGGCGGGACCCTGGCGGGCCTCCTTTACCCCTTCTTCCTCCACAGCTTCCCCCTGGCGGTGGGGGTGGGGATAGGCCTTGGGGTTTTGGCCTTCCTCCTCGCCCCGGTGCGCTAAATCTAGGGGTTTACCTTAAACTTCTTCCCGCCGGCCGCGGAAGAGGAGGCGGAAGGGGATTTCCTTAAGCCCGAGGTCCTCGCCAATGCGGTTTTTTAGGTAGTTCTCGAAGGCGCGGGTGACGAACTCGGGGTGGTTGACGAAAAAGACGAAGGTGGGGGGGGCGACTTCCGGTTGGGTGGCGTAGAGGATCTTCAGGGGCTTGCCCTTGAAGTTGGGCATTTGCACCTTGGTGGTCCAGACGCTGACGAAGCGGTTGAGCTCCGCCGTGGGGATACGGGTGTGATTGCGTTCGTGAAGGCGCACCGCCTCGCGGAAGATCTTGTCCAGGTTCTGCCGGGTAAAGGCGGAGGTGAAGACCCGGGGCAGGTGCTCCAGGTGGGCGAGCTTTTCCTTGAGTTCCCGGCGCAGTTTGGGCGCTTCCTCCTTGGCCACCAGGTCCCACTTGGTGATGACCAGAAGGGTGGGTTTGCCCTTTTCCATGGCGTGGTTGGCCAGTTTGAGCTCCCGGTCCCCCACCTGGAAGGGGTCAATCACCAATAGGACCACATCCGCTTCCTCTATGGCCCGAAGGCTCCGCTTGATGGCGAGCTCCTCCACCAGGCTTTCCGGTCGCTTGCGGATGCCGGCGGTGTCCACCAGGAGGAAGCGGTGGCCGCCGAAGAAGAACTCCACGTCTATGGCGTCCCGGGTGGTGCCGGGCTCCTCGGAGACGATCACCCGCTCTTCCCCCAGGATGGCGTTAAGCAGGCTGCTCTTGCCGGCGTTGGGGCGGCCCACGATGGCCAAGCGGATGGCCGCCACCTCGGGCTCGGTGTCGATCTGCTTGACGGGGAGCCTTTGCCAAATGGCTTCCAAAAGGTCCTCCAGGCCCCGGGCGTGTTCGCTGGAGGTGGGGATGGGGTCGCCGAAGCCCAGGGCGTAAAGGGAGCCCAGGTAGGCCTCGTGCTTGGGGTCATCCACCTTGGTGGCCACCAGGATCACGGGCTTTCCCTTCTTGCGCAGGTATTCCGCCACCTCGTAGTCCGCTGGGGTTAGCTCGGCGCGGCCATCCACGGCGAAGAGGACCACCTCGGCGTCCTGGAGGGCTTTATCCACTTTTTCTTGGATCTTTTTCTCCCACCGATCCCCCGACCAGAGCCCCCCGGTGTCCACCAGGAGAAAGCGTCCTTTTTCCGTTTCCACCACGCCCTCTTTGAGGTCGCGGGTGACCCCGGGCACATCGGCCACCACCGCGCTCCGCTTGCCCAGGAGGCGGTTGAAAAGGCTGGATTTGCCCACGTTGGGCCGGCCTACGATGACGACTTTGTGCATCTTTACCCCACAAAAGAGGGGTGGGAAGCCCCCACCCCGCCTTTTCCCAGTTTACCATAGGGGGTATACTTCTTGGGATGCAAAGGTTAGCGGGTTGGGTACTCCGGCGGCTTGGGTGGCGCTACCACATGCCTCCGCCTCCAGAGGGGAGCTACGTGCTCATCGGGGCGCCGCACACCTCCAACTGGGACTTTTTTATAGGGATCCTGGCCCTTTGGGCCTTAGGGATCCGTGCCCGGTGGCTCGGTAAGAAGGAGCTCTTCCGCCCTCCCCTGGGGTGGCTTTTGCGGGTTCTGGGGGGTATGCCTGTGGACCGCTCCAGGCGGAGCAACCTGGTGGACCAGGTGGCGGAGATCCTGAAGCGGGAGAAGCTGGCCGTCCTCATCACCCCTGAGGGCACCCGGGGGAAGGCCCCTTACTGGCGTACGGGGTTTTACTACATGGCCCTGAAGGCGGGGGTGCCCATTGCCCTGGGATACGCCGACTTCCGCCGGAAGGAGGTGGGCATCGGGGGGTATCTTTACCCCACGGGGGACTTGAGGCGGGATTTTGCGCAGATCCGCGGGTTTTACCAGGACAAGGTGGGCCTGAGACCGGAGAAGCAGGGGCCCATCCGCATCCGGGAAGAGGCCGAATAACTGGGACTTGCTTTCTAGAGTAGTGGCTTTAGAATGAGTGCATGGAGCAACCCACCCCTTTTTCGGATACGGAGCGGACTTGGGCGGCGGTGGCTCACCTGGCACCTTTGGTAGGGTACTTCGTACTCATCGGCCAGATCCTGCTACCCCTGGCCATCCTCCTTTGGGGTCCTCGAACTGCCTTTGTGCAGGCCCACGCCAAGGAGGCTTTAAACGGCCAGATTAGCTACACCTTGTATGGTGTCGCCTTGGTTCTGCTAGCCATCACCGTGGTTGGCCTGATCTTGGCTGTACCCCTGGGCCTGGTGCTCGTGGGGGTGGCTTTATGGAACATGGTGCAGGGAGCCTTGGCGGCTGGACGAGGAGAGATGTACCGCTATGCCCTCATTCTGCGGTTGGTGCCTTGAGTTCCAGGATGACCACCGCCAAGGCCATCCCCCGCTCGTGGCTCAGGGTGAGGTGGGCGCGGAGGCTTTCTTTCTGGAGCTTGGCCTCGAGCTCCGGGACGAACCGGAGCAGGGGCCGCCTTCCCTCTAGCCCCACCCAAACCGCTTTCCAGGAAAGGGGTTCCGGCCAACACTTCTGAAAGGCCTCCTTGGCTGCCAGGCGGGCGGCGAGGCTTGGGGCGGGGTCCCGGTGGGTAAGGGCGTAGGCCAGCTCTTCCTCGGTAAAAAGCCGCTTTAGGATCCTTTCCCCATGGCGTTCCAGGAGCTTGCGCACCCGCGCAATCTCCACCAGGTCAGCGCCCACCGCCCGGATCACGGGACCAGTCTACGGCCTTGAGGGGAAGGGTCTGCCCGTGCTAGGGTACACGGGTGTTGCCCAAGGCCTTCCTCTCCCGCATGGCCGAGCTTTTGGGGGAGGAGTTTCCCGCCTTCCTGCGGGCCCTCACCCAGGGGGAGAGGGCTTATGGACTGCGGGTGAACACCCTGAAGCTTTCCCCGGAAGACTTCTTAAGGATTTCCCCTTGGCCTTTGGCTCCCATTCCTTGGTGCCCCGAGGGCTTCTACTACCCGGAGGAGGCCCGGCCTGGCCCCCACCCCTTTTTCTACGCCGGGCTTTACTACATCCAGGAGCCGAGCGCCCAGGCGGTGGGGGTGCTGCTGGACCCGAGGCCGGGGGAGAGGGTCTTGGACCTGGCGGCGGCCCCGGGGGGGAAGACCACCCACCTGGTGGCGAGGATGCGGGGGGAGGGGCTTCTCCTGGCCAACGAGGTGGACGGGAAGCGGGTGCGGGGGCTGTTGGAGAACGTGGAGCGCTGGGGGGCCCCTTTGGCCGTGACCCAGGCCCCCCCGCGGGCGCTGGCGGAAGCCTTTGGTGCCTATTTCCACCGGGTGCTCCTGGACGCTCCCTGCTCGGGGGAAGGGATGTTCCGCAAGGACCCAGAGGCCATCCGCCACTGGGGGCCCTCCGCCCCCAAGCGGGCGAGCGAGGTGCAAAAGTCCCTTCTGGCCCAGGCCGCCCGGCTGGTGGGCCCGGAGGGGGTCTTGGTCTACTCCACCTGCACCTTCGCCCCCGAGGAGAACGAAGGGGTGGTGGCCCACTTCCTGAAGGAACACCCCGACTTTCTCTTGGAAGACGCCCGCTTCCACCCCCTTTTCGCCCCCGGGGTGCCGGAGTGGGGGGATGGTAACCCCGAGCTGGCCAAGACCGCCCGGCTCTGGCCCCACCGCCTCGAGGGGGAGGGCCACTTCCTCGCCCGCTTCCGGCGGGTGGGGGGGGCTTGGGCCACCCCCAGGCTGGAGCGGGTCCCTCCCCTTCCCCAAGAGGCCAAGCGGGCGCTTGCCGCCTTTTTGGCGGAGGCGGGGCTATCCCTGGAGGGGCCCATCCTGGAGCGGGCCGGGCACCTCTACCTCCTGCCCGAGGGGCTCCCATCCCTGGCGGGCCTGAAGGCGCCGGCCCCAGGGCTTTACCTGGGCTTGGCGCAAAAGAGGCGCTTCCGCCCCGCTAACCGACATTCCGCACCCCTCTCCCTTGGCCTTAGGATTTTGGGATGGAAACCACACCCAACCTACAGGTGTACGACCTGGGCCACCTGGGCCTGGTGGCCAGCATCCTGGATCAGATAGGACTG